>JBGTIB010000137.1:0-2340 GCA_041745875.1 Flavobacteriales bacterium
CCCTGGGCCTTGTTGGCATTCACCGTCACGTTCTGCTGTGCCACCAGCAAGCTGCTGATGTAGGTATTGTAGCCGATGAACGAAGCCACCGAACCTTCCAGATCGAAAACCCCGAAGGTGGGATCGGTGTAGCGGAAGTCGATGTCGTAGTTCTGGTAAGCCAGCGACACGCGCAGCCATTCGTACGAGCCTGCCGCCAGTGCATCGAGGGGCAGGCAGAGGAAGACCTCGCCATCACCCACGCGGACACCCTGGCTGAAGCTGATCGCTGTGGATCCGCCCGCCGTGGTCTCCGGCGCATGGTACAACACCTCCCCCTGGCCGAGTGCCGTGAACATCGATGGCGCGAACTCTACGTAATGGGCGCTCATCTTCTTGAAGCGCGGATGTTGTCCGGCGTGTCCGGAAGGGATCCCTGCTGGCTGGCCAACGTTGTTCAGACGAACCTGTGTGCTGTCGAAGCGGAACTTCAACTTCAGCATCGGCCCGGGAACTTCAGGGCAGATGTTCGCGGGTGGCACTCCTGGTCCGGGTGGCGGAGGAGGTGCGGGTGCGGGATCGTCCTTCTTACAGGCAACCAGGACCAGCATAGCCAGCAGGGCACTGGAGAGAGAGGAGTATCGCATGGTGCAGTTTCGAAAAGGGTAAGGTGGTTCGATAAGGCAGGGCGCGAAAATACAAGGACCGTGCCCGGGATAGCCACCGACCCGATGTCCTGCATTAGTATGCGCGCATACAATAGGGGTGTTACCTTCGAACCGCAGTCATCCAACATGAAACCCGAAGAGACCATCGACTTCCACATCCGCAAGCTATGGAGCCGCATCGCGCGCATCTACAACAGCGAGGCGGCGAAGTACGGTGGCAGCATGGCCATCGGGCAGATCTTGCTCAACGTGGAGCCACAAGGCACGCCCAGCACCAAGCTGGGGCCGAAGATGGGCATGGAGAGCCGCAGCCTGGTGCGCACCCTGCAGACCATGGAGGAGGCCGGCCTGATCAAGCGCATCGCCTGCCAGGATGATAAGCGCGTGGTGCGCATCCACCTTACCCCCAAGGGCAAGCAGATGCGCGACGTGAGCCGCGAGACCGTGATCAAATTCAACCAACGCGTGCGGGAGGAGATCTCTACCGAGGACCTCGCGAACTTCCACGCCGTGATGGACAAACTCAACGACCTACTCGAACGCAAGGAACTGCTGACATGAGCAACAACACGACCTCCGCCAAGGCTTCGGCCGTCAAGCGCAACATCCGTAAAGTCGCCGTACTGGGTAGCGGCGTCATGGGCAGCCGCATCGCCTGCCATTTCGCGAACACCGGCACCGAGGTGCTGCTGCTGGACATCGTCCCGAAGGACGCCGTGGAGTCCAAGGACCCCGCAGCCCGCAACAAGATCACCAACGACGCGCTGGCCTTCGCGCTGAAGAACAACCCCTCGCCGATCTACGACAAGGCCTTCGCCAAGCGCATCACCACGGGCAACTTCGACGACGACCTCACGAAGATCAAGGACTGCGACTGGGTGATCGAGGTCATCATCGAGCGGCTCGACATCAAGCAGCAGCTGCTGGAGAAGGTGGAGAAACACCGCAAGCCCGGCTCGCTGATCACCAGCAACACCAGCGGCATCCCCATCAACGCCATCGCGCAGGGCCGCAGCGAGGATTTCCGCAAACACTTCTGCGGCACCCACTTCTTCAACCCGCCGCGCTACCTGCCTTTGCTGGAGCTGATCCCCGGCCCGGACACCGACCCCGCCGTGCTCAGCTTCCTGGAGGACTACGGCCAGCGCATCCTGGGCAAGGTCACCGTGTTGTGCAAGGACACGCCCGCCTTCATCGCCAACCGCATCGGCGTGTTCAGCATCATGGGCCTGTTCCATTCCGTAAAGGAGTTCGGCCTCACCGTGGAAGAGATCGATCGCCTCACCGGTCCCGTGCTGGGTCGCCCGAAGAGCGCCACCTTCCGCACCGCCGACGTGGTGGGCCTGGACACCTTGGTGAACGTGGCCAAGGGCCTGAAGGACAACTGCCCGAACGACGAGCAGAACGCCCTCTTCACCATCCCCGACTACCTGCAGCAGATGGTAGAGAAGAATATGCTCGGCAGCAAGACCGGCAAGGGCTTCTTCTACAAGGACCGCAGCAACCCGAAAGGCGAGATCCTCGCGCTGGACCTGAACACCCTGGAGTACCGCGAACAGGTGAAACCCAAGTTCGCCACGCTTGAAGCCGCCAAGAAGGAAGAGGACCTCGTGAAGCGCATCCCTGTGCTCTATGCCGGTAGCGACAAGGCCGGTGAATTCTACCGCAAAAGCTTCCACGCGCTCTTCGCGTA
>JBGTIB010000138.1:0-5465 GCA_041745875.1 Flavobacteriales bacterium
GAACGATCTGGTACAGACGATCGATGAACATCATTTCCGTTGGTTGGGCCGCTACGACAACGTGATCCTCAGCGGCGGCAAGAAGATCTTCCCCGAACAGTTGGAGGCCAGGACCGCCGGGATCCTACCCTTTCCACATTACTTCACGGCCGTACCGGATGATGTGTTGGGGCAGGCTGTGATGCTTGTACTGGAGACGGACCGGCCGCAGGAGGAAGTGCTTCCAGAAGTGTTGGAGAAGGTGATGGAGACCCTGGACCCTCACGAGTGGCCAAGACGCGTCCAAGCCTTGAAAAAGATAGTGCGCACCAGCAGTGGCAAGCTGGTCCGGCGATAAGCCGGTCACTTCATGTTGTTCACGGCCTCTTTGTCCAAGGGCTCCTCCTCATCGCTATCGAGGGGTTTCACCGTGGTGTAGTGGCGCCACTTATCGAGCACCGCCTGCATGTCCGCAGGCACGGGGCTTTCGAAGTGCATGCGCGCGTGGGTGATCGGGTGCTCGATCGTGAGCGTGCGTGCATGGAGCGCCTGGCGTGGCAGCAGGCGGAAGCAATTCTCCACGTACTGTTTATACTTGGTGAACGTGGTTCCCTTCAACACCCGGTTGCCACCATAGGCCGCATCGTTGAACAAGGGATGCCCGGTCCATTGCATGTGAACGCGGATCTGGTGCGTACGGCCGGTCTCCAACTTGCATTCCACCAAGGTCACATACCGGAACCTTTCGAGGACCTTCCAACGTGTGAGCGCCGGTTTGCCCTGTTCACCATCCTCGTACACGAATTGCACCGTGCGGTCCTTGGCGTGCCGTCCGATGTTCCCTTCTATCACGCCCTCATCCTCCTGGAAGTCGCCCCAGACCAAGGCATGATAGCGCCTGTCACTGGTACGATCGAAGAACTGCCGGGCCAGATGTGTGAGCGCTTCCTCGGTCTTGCCCACCACCATCACACCGCTGGTATCCTTGTCAAGGCGATGTACCAATCCAGGACGCGGTATCTCGGCACCCGGCGTGGACGGCAGTTTGCCGAAATGGAACAGCAGTGCGTTGACCAACGTGCCGGTCCAATTCCCATGACCGGGATGGACCACAAGACCTGCCTGCTTGTCGATCACCAGGATATGATCATCCTCGTAAAGGACATTGATCGGAATGTCCTCGGGTAGGAGTTCCACCTCCCGCATCGGGTACGGCAGCACGATGCTGATCTCGTCCCCGGGCTTCACCTTCTGGCTCGGCTTGGCAGCGAGCCCGTTCACCAGCACATTGCCCGCCTTGGCCGCGACCTGTATGCGGTTCCGCGAAGTTTGCGCCAGACGGTCGAACAGGAACTTGTCCAGGCGGATGGGCGACTGTTTCGGATCGCATACGATGCGGTGGTGCTCGTAGAGCTCCTGTTCATCGGGGATACTATCGGTCAACTCCTCGGTCATCAGCGTTGGATGAGAAGACGACCTTGACCCAGCGCGTTGCCATGACCATCCAAGGCCTGAACGATGTACATACCGTTCGAAAGCGAACCCGTGGACACGGGCTGACCGCGCTGCCACTGCTCCTGCATTACGACCCGTCCGGTGGCGTCCACACACTGCACCACAGCGCGTTCCACGCGCTCATCGTCGATCTGCAACATGAACAGGTCCGAAGCCGGGTTCGGATGGATCAGCAAGCCGGTTGTGGAAGGGCTTGCTCCATCGACCCCAAGGAAGGGATCCACGGCCGCTACCATCACCGGACGCATCATCAGCGAGCCTTGGAAACTGGTATTCACCCAATTGTTGCCCACCCGGTAGAAGATCTTGTTCGCGTTGTTCCGATTGCGGTCGAATCCAAGGTTCATGTTCGCCGTATTGGTCTGCACCCAGCCCACGTAGATGGTGCCTTCCACGGCGATGACCGAATCAAGGGGATACTCCACGAACAGGTTGAGGCCATTCTGACGATACTCCGGTGAGGAGAAGGAAAAGTTCTGATGAATGATCACCTCCGGGTTCAATTCCTTCCAGATCGTAATGAGGAAGTTCCCCTGTGTGGGTGGCAGATTGGGAGGCTCGTTGGCCATGGGATTGAAGTACATACGGAGGGCACGCAAGGAGTCGGGGGCCACCAGATCGAAACGATAGGCCAGGCGACCACCAGCGGTATTCAATCCATAACCCATTTCAGCAGTGCCATCATCATACGCATAGTAGTTGCTCAACTCCTGCACGAAGGTGATGGTGTCATTGTAGCGGTTGATATCCGGGGTGGTATTGGTGACGAACTGCACGCGCCAGAAGGCAGCATCCGTGCTGAGCGAAGTATTGTAGGTGAAGTTATTGTTGCCGATCGGATGCTCGCTGGGGAAGATCTGTGCTGCATTGCCCGCGATGCTCGTACCCAATATGTCGGATATCGGCCCCAGTGCTTCACCATCAATGTTGGACCGCATGCGCCAGGTGATCAGACGATCCTCATCATCCAGGTTGCGCTGAGGTACCGTAATGGACGGCGCCATGAAGGAGGCGGGCGCCTGCTCATAGCGGTTGAAAGGTACCGAGGTATATGTCTCCAGAAGGCTCGCGGTGGGGTAAACGTAGGCCACGTCGACCAGTGTGGTGTCATCGAAGGTGCGCTGTGCCCCCAGGCGCACATAGTCCAAGTGCCAATGGTCGAATGACCCGCTGAGCGTGGCGTAATTGAGGAAGCGCATGCGGAAACCGCTCTGTAGGTAGCGGAACTCCTTGATGGGGATCATCACCTGCTGGAAGGCATCCTGCACGAGATATGGTGTCCGCCAGACCCGGTACCAGATATCCTCCTGCGGGGCATAGAATTCCAGCACCAGGCTGTCCTGGAGTTGTGGGAATTGATCGCCGCTGAGCCCCTGAGCCTGGTAATAGAAGCTGAGGTAGATGGAGTCGGCCGCAGAAAGGTTCATCTCAATGGGAACGGAAGTGAGTCTGTCAGCGATCCCATGGGCGGTATAGATCTCGAACTCGTACGGATAGCCTGTGCGTGCCAATCCATCGAACGTGGCCACACCCACCGTGGGGGGATTGAGCGGGTAGGTACCGTTCACGAACACGTCATCATCCTCCCAGAGGATCCACGGCTGCGGCACCCCGTTCATCATGTAGCTCCGTGTATCGGCCGCCACTTCGTAGACCATCAGGGAATCCTGCACCAGATCAGGGTCGGGTACGAAGAGGGTATCGATCGGCGGCGCTTGCAAGGTGTCATAGATCGTATAGGGGGGCCATGCTGAAACCACCTCCTCAGTGGGTGGGAACACCGAGAGGTCCCTAACTGTGACAGAGAACTCCTCCAGTGCCTCCTGGGTCACGATCACCGTATCGGGATCCGATATGTCCACCGTGTACCGGAACGTGGTATCGAGCATGAACGTCATCCCAGGCGTGGAGGAGCCATCCACTACCAGGCCGTAGATCACTTCGTTCAACGTCACGTCCGCGTCCCCTGCCTGCGCCCATCTTTTGCGCGTGCGGTCCACGGAAAAGTCGTCCATCAATGGCAGTGATTGTGACTGGAACTGGTAGATGAAATGCTCATTGAGGAGGGACCTGTTCTCCATACCCGCGGCTTCGGGTACCGGCCTAGCGCCCAACGCACGGAGTTCCTCGCCCTGCGCCGCCACTGTGGTGCATGCTACAAGGGTGAGCAGAGCCAGCGTGGGTCTATGGGTCCACATCGGTCGTGTCATTGATGATGTATTGTGCGGGGTCCTGCCATCCGGATTGCGGGGCAAGACCTGTGGTGTCCATGGTAAGCCAGATATCGATCATGCTGCCCAAAGGGATCATGTTGCTCGCACCGGGACGTGGGGACTGCTGGCGCACTCTCGCCAACGTTGAATCGGCCATGCTATTGCACCCGATGCACTCGACCAGGACACCCAGGTTCAACGAAGCCATGTTCAGTACCATGCCCACTTCCGCATGCGTAAGACCAAGAAGATCGGGAACAGGCACGCGTTCCCCTTTCTCTCCACTGCCCAGCACCAGGGTAATGGACTCACCACGTCGGATCCGTTCATCGGGCTCGATCGGTTGGCCCTTGTACAATTGTTCGATCACGCAATCGGTGCAGGGATCCGGCTTGTACTGGAGTTCCTTCACGGTCAATCCGATGATATCCAGCACCGATATCGCCTGTCGTTTCGATAGATCCACCAAGCGGGGCATGTTGATCATCTTGGGCTGACCCGCGTTCATCACCAGGTACACCTTGCGGTCGGGCTTCACATCGACCCCTGGGCCGGGGTCCTGATCCACCACACTGCTTCGCGGTATCTCATCGGTATACACCGAATCGATGACCACGGCACGCAGCTGGCGCGTGGCGAGCATTGCTTCCGCTTCCGGCAACGAGAGTCCTTTCACGTCAGGCACACGCATGCCCTCGTTGTGACGCGTGTACTGCCGAAGCCAGATCCAGCCCGCCAGGAAAAGCAGGCTGACGAGGATGACGGGGATCACGAAGCGCAAAAGGCGCATGGATGGATGTACTCGGGGCGGGGTGGTCGGCAAAGGTAGCCCGCCACGTTCCATGCGGACGGCTACCGGCCAGGGCTATATTTGGCCGGCCATGGATGCGTACTGCGTTCATCCGCATGGCAGGCGGACCACCGCCCCACCGCAGAAGCAAGGAGCATGTCGTCAGGCGCATCGAGGAAGCCACCCGCCACGCGCCGCATCCGATGGCCCTGGTCATACCTGCCCGAACAACGCGCTGATTCCTTTGCATGGAACTCCATGTTCACCTCGGCGCGCAGCGTGGTCACCATCCTGGCGCAGATCGTCTTCACGCCGATCATCGTCAAGCTGTACAGCCCCGAGGACTACGGCTCCTTCGGTTTCGTACTCGCCATGAGCAACATCGCGGTAACGGTCTTCTCGCTGCAATATGACAAGGCGCTCTTTCTACCCAGCAACGAAAAGGACATTCAAGGCTTGAAGGCGATATGCCTGTCACTCCCCTTCTATTTCTCGCTACTACTGACATTGGTGCTGGTCCTCTTCCATGTTCCCCTCCTACGCTTGGGGGGTGTTGAGGGGATCGGCAAGGGCATATTCCTGGTTCCGCTCCTGGCCGTACTCAGTGCCTGGTCCACGACAAGCCAGCGCCTGGTTTCGGTACGCTACCGCTATAAGGAAGGCTTCCTGTACGGCAGTATCGCCACCGTGGGTGCCAAGATCACTGCGATCCTCCATGGTGTACTGGTGGGTGGACATTTCGTCGGTCTTGCACTGGGCGAGATCTTCAATCGGGTGATGATCCAGTTCCTGAACGATAGAGTGATCCTGAAGGACCGCCGATCCATGCGCTTGGAGTATCTGCGGCTCGACAGGTATTGGTGGGTCCTCAAGAAGTACAAGGACTTCCCGAAGTATGAACTGCCGGCGATGACCCTGCAGATCTTTTCCCGGCAGATACCGATCTATTGGATCCCAAGCGTCTATGG
>JBGTIB010000139.1:0-6088 GCA_041745875.1 Flavobacteriales bacterium
ATGACCGGTACCGCCATGGGCGCCTGGTTCCTCAGCTTCGCATTCTCGAACTACGCTGCTGCCCTGCTGGCCAAGCTGACCGGAGCCGAAGAAGGGGGTGGTGAAGCGGCTGCGCAGGAAATGCTCGACAAGTCCCACACACTGGCCACCTATACCGATGTGTACACCACCATGGGCATGGTCACCGTGGGCATCGGTGTATTCCTGCTGCTGATCTCGGGTCCCTTGAACAGAATGATGCATGGTGTCCGCTGATCGCGGCATGAAGCTTGTTCCCGCCGCCATCAACTCCTATTGCAACCCATGCGCACACTCACCCTCCTTCTCGCATTGTCGCTGATCGGCACGGCCCATTCACAGACCACCACTGCCGCCAAGAGCATCCAATGGTTGAGCGTGGAGGACGCACAGGCCAAAGCAAAAAAGACACCCAAGCCTTTGTTCGTGGATGTGTACACCAACTGGTGCGGACCCTGCAAGATGTTGGACAGGAACACCTTTAGCGATCCGAAGCTGGCCGACTACGTGAACAAGAACTTCTACCCCGTGAAGTTCAATGCCGAAGGTGGCGAGCCGGTCATGTGGAAGGGTACGAAGCTGGAGAACCCCGACTTCAACCCCGCCAATTCATCGGGCCGCAACGGTACCCACCACCTTACCCACCAGATCGCCAACGTCAACGGCCGCATCGCCTATCCCACCATCGTATACCTGGACAGCGAGCTGAATGTGCTGGCACCGGTGCAGGGCTACATGACCCCCGAACAGATGGAGCCGATCCTCACCTTCTTCGGCGAAGGGCATTACAAGAGCCAGGACTATCAGGCCTTCATGACAAGCTTCAAGAGCCGCTGGTAGGCTCCCATCGCGTTCCCGCCTCTTTCAAAAAGCCCCGCAACCACGGGGCTTTTTCATGATATTTCTCATCATCGGCCAAGGATCCTTCTTTGCTACCTTAGCGGCCGAACAACACGCCCACACTTTTTTCCCACGACGTAGCAATGAGCGAGAAAGCGCAGATCATCCTGGATGGCAAGACATATGAATTGCCGATCGTGACCGGCAGTGAAGGCGAAAAGGCCATCGATATCGGAAAATTGCGCGATCTGACCGGCTACGTTACGCTCGACTTCGGATACAAGAACACCGGCGCCACCACCAGCGCCATCACCTTCCTCGATGGTGAGGAGGGGATCCTGCAGTACCGCGGATACCCCATCGAACAACTGGCCGAAAAGGCCTCCTTCATCGAAGTGTCCTACCTCCTGCTCTTCGGCGAACTGCCCAACAAGAAGCAGCTGGACGAGTTCGACGGGAACATCCGCTACCATTCGCTGGTGCACGAGGACATGAAGCGCTTCTTCGAGCACTACCCCGCGAACGCCCACCCCATGGGCATCCTATCGGCCATGGTGAACTCGCTGAGCACCTTCTACCCGAAGAGCCAGGACCCGCACCGGCCCCAGCATGAGGTGTTCCGTACCATCTATCGCCTGATCGCCAAGATGCCCACCCTGGCGGCGATCAGCTACAAGAACAACCTGGGCCATCCTTACATGTACCCGGACAACAAGCTGGGCTACGTGGAGAATTTCCTGCACATGATGTTCGCCATGCCCACCGAGGATTACAAGGTGGATCCCGTGGTGGCCGAAGCGCTGAACACACTGTTGATCCTGCATGCCGACCACGAGCAGAACTGCAGCACCAGCACCGTGCGCATCGTGGGCAGCAGCCAGAGCAACCTGTACAGCAGCGTGAGCGCAGGCATCGCCGCACTGTGGGGACCCTTGCATGGCGGCGCCAATCAGGAGGTGATCGAGATGCTCGAGACCATCCGCAACGATGGCGGCGACATCCAGAAGTGGGTGGACAAGGCCAAGGATAAGAACGATCCCTTCCGCCTCTTCGGTTTCGGGCACCGCGTGTACAAGAACTTCGATCCGCGTGCACGCATCATCAAGAAGAGCTGCGATGAGGTGCTGAAGAAACTGGGCGTGAAGGACCCCGTGCTTGACATTGCCAAGCAACTGGAGGAGATCGCGCTGAAGGACGACTACTTCGTGGAGCGCAAGCTGTACCCGAACGTTGATTTCTACAGCGGCATCATCTACCGCGCCATCGGCATTCCCACCCGCATGTTCACCGTGATGTTCGCCCTGGGCCGTCTGCCGGGCTGGATCGCACAGTGGAAGGAGATGGTGGACAACAAGGAGCCGATCGGCCGCCCGCGCCAGATCTACACCGGTGCCACCAAGCGCGATTATGTGGCGCTGAAGGATCGGAAGTAACCGAAGCCTACGACCGTTGGGAACGCCCGTCCGCAAGGATGGGCGTTCCGCACTTCCGTGGCAGCCGTACAACACTGACATCCGTCAGTTCCCGAAGTTCCATCTCCCGGCAGCTTTGCAGCCGTGGAAAAGCGGACGGCAGAAAAACTCACGTGTTACCATTGCGGTGATCCGTGCCTGGAGGAAACACTCCGCTTCGATGAGAAGGACTTCTGTTGTCATGGCTGCAGGGCCGTGTTCGGCCTGCTTCAGGAAAGTGGCCTGTGCGATTACTACGAACTGACGGAACGCCCCGGGGTGAAGGAAGTGAAGGACGCCACCACCGTCCGCGCGGAACTTTTCGACCTGCCCGAGGTGCGCGAAAAGCTTGTGGAGTACAGTGAGGACGGCATCACGCGCGTGACATTGTATGTACCACAGATGCACTGCAGCAGTTGCATCTGGCTCCTGGAGAATCTGCAACGCATCGAACCGGCGATCATCCGCTCGCGCGTACGCTTCACCAGCAAGGAATTGAGCATCACCTTCCGCGAGGAGCACTTCAGCCTGCGCGCCCTGGTGGAGCTGCTGCGAAGGATCGGTTACGCACCCTTGCTCAGCGGAAAGAGGACGGAAGCCGGCCAGCGTGGCCCCGGCGTGCCGCGCACGCTCTACATCAAACTGGGTGTGGCGGGCTTCGCTTTCGGCAACATCATGCTCTTCAGCTTTCCGGAGTACCTCGGTGCGGATATCAGCGACCCGGGATTGATGAAGGGGTTCCAATTCCTCAACTTCATGTTCTCACTGCCCGTGCTCTTCTTCAGCAGCACCGGCTTCTTCACCAGCGCCTGGGCAGGGCTGCGCACACGAACGGTGAACATCGATGTGCCCATCGCGCTGGGGATCGTCGCCCTTTTCGCCCGCAGCGTGTGGGATGTGACCACCGGCTACGGGCCCGGGTACTTCGATTCGCTGGCGGGCCTCATCTTCTTCCTGCTGCTGGGGCGTTGGTACCAGGCCTACACCTACCAGGCCATGAGCTTCGATCGCTCGCTGAACGACTTCCTACCCTTAGTGGTGTTACGCAAACGTGGCAACAAAGAAGAACCCGTAAGCGTGGGCGACCTGCAGCAAGGTGACCACATCGTGGTGCGAGACCAGGAACTTATCCCGGTGGATGCCATACTCTTATCCGGTATCGGCAACATCGACAACAGCTTCATCACCGGGGAGCCACTGCCGGTGAAGCGCATTGTGGGTGATACGATCCGCGCGGGAGGGCGTCAACGCGGTGCGGCCATCGATCTCGAAGTCCTTCGCCCCTTCCAACAAAGTCATCTGAAGCGCCTCTGGGAGGAACACAGTGGCAGAAGCGCCGCTCAACGTCCGGCCATGCCCAAGATGATCGACGGCATCGCGAAGCGCTTCACCGTGGCGGTCATCGTGGTGAGCGTTGCAGCGGGCATCTACTGGGCCGGGCGCGACATGGACATGGTATGGCCGGTGGTCACGGCCGTACTGATCGTGGCCTGCCCCTGTGCCCTGGCGTTGAGCATGCCCTTCGCTTACGGGCACACCATGCGTTTGCTGGGCAAGGCCGGCCTCTTCCTGCGCGACAGTGCCGTGGTGGAACGCATGGCGCACACCGATGTCGTGATCTTCGACAAGACCGGCACGCTCACCGCCCGCGAGGCCTACGAACTGCGATTCGAAGGCAGCCCACTACGTCCCGATGAACTGCGCCGCGTGCATGCACTGGCGCGCAACAGCACGCATCCGCTCAGCGCTGTGCTGGCGGATCGTCTCCGCCCCACCGGAACCGTATCCGTTCCTCCGGCAACGTCGACCCTCCGGGTCGACATACTTGATGGGGCCCCTGCCAACCCCACCCCCATCGAAGTCCACGAAACACCCGGCCAGGGGATCCAAGGCACGGTGGAAGGCCTCGGCGTGCGCATCGGATCGGCCGCATTCACCGGTGCCAAGGAGCAAAGCCGCCAAGCCGGTGAAGCCCATGTACACATCGCCATCTCGGGCATGCACCGTGGCCATTTCGCGATGCGCAAGCGTGCACGCAACGGCATGGCCGATACGGTGAAAGGCATGCGTCGCTTCGCCGAACCATGGCTGCTGACCGGCGATGCCACCGTGGACCCCGAGGTGCAACGCGCATTCACCGCTGCGGAAGTGCGCACCGCCTGCACACCGAAGGACAAGGCCATGTACGTGCAAAGCCTGCAGGCACAGGGCCATCGTGTCCTCATGGTGGGCGATGGCCTCAACGATGCCGGTGCCTTGCAGCAGAGCGATGTGGGGATCAGTGTCAGCGAGACCAGTGCCGCGCTCACCCCGGCCAGCGATGCCATCCTGGATGCGCGTCATCTGCAACGTCTGCCCGCCGCCGTGCACCTCACACGCCGCGCACGCCGTATCGTGATCGCCAGCCTGGCCATCTCGCTCACCTACAACATCACCGGTGTCTCCTTCGCCGTGGCCGGCAAGCTCACACCACTGATCGCCGCCATCCTGATGCCCTTGAGCAGTGTGACGGTGGTGGGATTCGTAACGATCGCTATTGGGATCGCGGCGAGCCGGGTGGGCTTGAACGCTAAAACCTGACGAATGTCATCCTCGTCACTGACCAGTGTCACACACTCGTCATCCGGACCGCTGGACTTTTGGCCCCGGTAAGAAGCACGAAGCATGGGCATCATCTTTTTCCTGATCGCAGCAAGCACGGTGGTGGCACTCGTGTTCCTCGCAGGATTCGTGTGGGCCATGCGCAGCGGACAATACGATGATGATCGATCGCCGGCGGTGCGTATCCTGGAGCCCTCCCCCACGCTCTCCCGTGGGCAGGGAGCTTCCACAAAACCAGGCATCAGAGACACCCCTTCTTCCAAAGCACCCAAGAACAGCGAGACGCCATGATGGAACGCTTCCAGTACGACAACCGGATCACCAACGCCTTCCTGATGGCCACGATCGCATTCGGCATCGTGGGCATGTTGGCAGGCTTGGTCGCCGCCCTGCAGATGATCCTTCCATGGATGAACGCAGCGGAGTGGTTCACCTTCGGGCGCATCAGGCCGCTGCATACCAATGCGGTGATCTTCGCCTTCGTGGGCAACGGCATATTCGCAGGGGTCTACTACAGTCTGCAGCGTCTTCTGAAGGCACGCATGTTCAGCGATATGCTGAGCTGGGTGCACTTCTGGGGCTGGCAGCTGATCATCGTAGCAGCGGCTATCACCCTGCCCTTGGGCTTCACCAGCGGGAAGGAGTACGCTGAGTTGGAATGGCCGATCGACATCGCCATCACACTGGTCTGGGTGATCTTCGGTATCAACATGTTCGGGACCATCCTGAAGCGTCGCGAACGGCATTTGTATGTCGCCATCTGGTTCTACATCGCGACCTGGGTCACCGTGGCCATGCTCCACATCGTGAACAGCATGGCCATGCCGGTGGGCCTGTTCAAGAGCTACAGCATGTACGCCGGTGTGCAGGACGCATTGGTGCAGTGGTGGTATGGCCACAACGCTGTGGCCTTCTTCCTGACCACGCCCTACCTGGGCCTGATGTACTACTTCCTGCCGAAGGCCGCCAACCGCCCGGTGTACAGCTACAAATTGTCGATCATCCACTTCTGGGCCCTGATCTTCATCTATATCTGGGCGGGACCACACCACCTCCTCTACTCTTCGCTGCCCGAATGGACACAAAGCCTGGGCATCGTGTTCAGCATCATGTTGATCGCCCCCAGTTGGGGAGGCATGCTCAACGGCCTGCTCACCCTGCGTGGTGCATGGGATCGC
>JBGTIB010000140.1:0-3374 GCA_041745875.1 Flavobacteriales bacterium
TAGGCCGTCGGTCACTTCCTTGATGAACTGCTCCTTGGTCTCGGCTTTGAGCGCGTAGTTGGTCTTTTTCTGGTTGCCCAGCGTGTCCCAGGTCTCCTTGCTCATGTTCTTGCCGCAGGCACTGCCGGCGCCATGTGCGGGGTACACTATCACATCATCAGGCAGGGGCATGATCTTGTTGTGCAGGCTATCGTAGAGGTAGCCCGCCAGATCTTCCTGCGTGATGGAACCCATCTTCTGCGCCAGGTCCGGGCGGCCCACATCGCCGATGAAGAGCGTGTCCCCGGTGAAGATCGCGTGCGGTTTTCCGCTCTCGTCCTTCAACAGGTAGGTAGTGCTCTCCATGGTGTGGCCAGGCGTGTGCAGCACGGTGATGGTCACCTTGCCCACGTTCAACACCTCGCCATCGGTGGCGATGTGCGCCTCGAACTGCGGGTTGGCATTGGGGCCGTACACGATGGTCGCACCCGTCTTCTTGGCAAGATCCACGTGACCGCTCACGAAGTCGGCGTGGAAGTGCGTTTCCAGCACGTACTTGATCTTGGCGCCGCCTGCTTCAGCGCGTTCCAAATATGGTTGTGTTTCGCGCAGCGGATCGATGATCACGGCTTCGCCGTTGCTCTCGATGTAGTAGGCGCCTTGCGCCAGGCAGCCGGTATAGATCTGTTCGATCTTCATTGGGGTGGGGTTTGTCCGACAGGCATCCTGCCGGTCGCTGAGTTGGTTTCTGTTGTTTGGGCGGGAAATTTCCCGCTCGTACCTTGTTGTGGGGGCTGCGAATTCGCCGCCCTTACGATCCTTAGGATAACTGCGAGATCTCCCTTCCAATGATGTACACGCCCATCATGAGCACGAACCATCCGAAGGCGGGTTTGAGTTTTTCGTTGGAGATGTGCTTGCTGAGCATGCTGCCGAGCAGGATGCCACCGATGGCCACCGCACTGAAGATACCCAGGAAGCCCCAGTCGATGAATTCGTCGCTTTTCAGATCTCCGGTGAAGCCGATCAGCGATTTGGCAGCGATGATGATGAGTGATGTACCCACAGCTTGTTTCATGGGCAACTTGGCCAGCAGCACCAATGCGGGAATGATCAGGAAACCGCCGCCGGCACCCACAAGCCCGGTGATGGTTCCTACTACGACACCTTCAGCCAGGATCAAGGGGTAGTTGAATTTGAGCGCTACTTCGGCGGGATCGTCAGGCCCCTTGGGCAACTTTGGTTTCTTGATCATGCTGTATGCAGCGGCCACCATCAAAAGGGCGAAGAAGATGAGCATGCCCAAGGACTTCGTTACGGCGGTATCGCCGATGCTGAAGAGGGGGTCGGGCAACCAGGGCACCAACCAGGCCCGTGTGGCATATACGGCCAAAATGCTCGGGATACCGAAGACGATGGCCGTGCGCCAGTGGATGTTGCCCAAACGCATGTGGCTGCCGCTGCCGATCAGGCTGGTAAGACCCACGATGAACAGCGAATAGGCCGTGGCGAGCACCGCATCCACATGGAAGAGGTACACCAGGATGGGAACGGTAAGGATGCTGCCTCCCCCGCCAATGAGGCCGAGGGACAAACCCATGATGATGGCACCGATATAGCCGATGATCTCCATTGGGTCAGTTCAGGGTCAGAGATCGGGGCAGCAGTTCTCCAAGCAGCTCACGATCTTCAGGAACTCAGGACGCTTCAAGTGCCAGTAGGTGTATTTGCCTTCCTTCTCAAATTTTAAGAGTCCCTTGTCGCGCATCAGGGTAAGGTGCTGGCTCAAGATAGCCTGCTCGATGCCAAGCAATTCCTGGATCTCGCGATTGCACAGCCGTCCATGGTGACCCAATGCATCCAAGACCGCAAGGCGTTGGGGATGTGCGACAGCCCGCAGCAACTCGCTGGCCTTGGTCAGCTTGTCACTGCCTACGCGTTCATCAAGGGTGGTGGTCACCATGTGCTCGTTCCAGGAAGGCACAAATGTATAGCGACATGGCTATATGACCATGTGATGATCATTACATGCGATGCGAACACCCATCGTATAGCAGCTTAAAGAACTTTCAGAAGATCCGCGCCGAAGTGCTTGACCTGGTAGCGCCGGATGCCCGGCAGGGAGGTCAGCGCTATCAAGTCGCCGGGAAGTGTGCGTGCGATGTCCATCAGCAACTGGTTCGCCGCCACAATACCGGGGCGCAGGTCATTCTCTACTGTTAGCTTGTCCCGGACCTGTTTCAATCGCTTGAAACGATCCTCGTAATCATCATCACGCTGCCATCGTCGGGCTTTCGCAACACGTGGCCATTCGTCCTTGGGCACCTCCAGACCACGCTGTACTGCATCCATGATGTTGCGTCCATACCGCTGGAGGACGCGGTCAGTGACCCCCTTGCGTCCCACAAGATCGTTCTTGGACCGTGGGGGATCTATGGACAGGGATAACAACACATCGTTCCCAAGTATCATGAACGGTGCCCGGTCCAGCTTTTCGGCTTCGGTTTCACGCCATCGATGTACCTCGCGCAGGATGGCCAACTGCTGCGGTTTCAACGTCTTCGCCCCCTTCATGCGTAGGTATACCGGCTCCTCGTTGAGCGGAAGGTTGAAAGGGGCATCGGTGAGCAGGGCGAATTCCTCTTCGGCCCATTCCCATCGGCCCGTTTCATGCAACTTCTCCTTCAGTATATCACGCACGGCGATCAAATGGCTCGTGTCACCAGCGGCATAGGACAGCATGTCGGCAGGAAGTGGACGTTTGCTCCAGTCGGCCTTCTGGAACTTCTTGTCCACATGGACTCCCTGGTATTTCTTCAACAGGGCTGCGAGTCCGATCTCGGGTTCGTTGATCAACTCCGCCGCCACCAGCGTATCGAACACGTTCTCCACGCGGATGCCGTGGTGTTTGGCCAGGATCCGCAGGTCGTAATCCGCATCGTGGATCACCACTTCCATGGACGGTTCAGCCAGAAGCTTTCCCAAGGGCGCCAGATCGGGCATGACCAACGGGTCGACCAGCCAGGTGCTTTTGCGTGTGCTGAGTTGCACCAGGCAGACCGATTCCTTGTAACGGTGAAAGCTGGATGCCTCGGTGTCCAAGGCGAGCACGGCCTCGGGCGCGATATCGCGCACCAGGCCTGCAAGCACATCGGGGTCTGTAATCAGTTCGAACTGGGCCACTGGAACGGGTCCGGTAGCGCTACCGGCGGAGGTGCAAGGTACAGGCTTGCCGAACAACGGCCGCTCATCCCACCAGGGCAAACGCATCTAAAGTCCTAGGACCTTTAGGAGATAGTCGTTATCCCATCCGGCCTTGAGCCGTTTGGATTTGATGCCCACTTTGGTGGATGTGTCCCTCTTGAGCATGGTGAGTGTCATCTTGGTGAGGGTGG
>JBGTIB010000141.1:0-7846 GCA_041745875.1 Flavobacteriales bacterium
CCAGGAGGTGTTCCGCACCACGGATATGCACATCGGCTGGGATGGTACGGTGAATGGGGCCGGATCACCGAAGTCGGAGGTGTACGTTTACAAGTACAAGGCTGTGGGCCACTACTTCCCCTCGGTGGAGGGATATGGCCATGTGACACTCATTCGATGAATTGCGACCGGACCATGAACATGCATTACAACAAGTACGGACTCCTTGCCGTGGCATTGGCCGGCAGTATCGGTCTGAACGCCCAATTGGCCGTAACGACCAACCAGTCGCCTGCCGACCTTTTGCAGAACGTCCTGCTCGGGACCGGGGTGTCGGTGAGCAACATCACCTACAATGGAATGGCCAGCCCCGCCACTCCACAGGATGGCACCGGTGCATTCACCAGCAATGGGTCCAACCTGGGTTTGGATGCCGGGGTCATCCTTAGTACCGGCCTGGCCCAGAATATAGCCGCACCGGCAAGTGCGTTCCAGAGCGATCTGTTGACACCGAACTATTCAGACCCCGATCTGGTGGCCATTGCCGGGGCGACCATCAACAATGCATCCGTCCTGGAGTTCGACTTCATTCCTTTGGGCGATACGCTGCGATTCCGCTATGTGTTCGGATCGGAGGAGTATCCCGAATTCGTTTGCTCGTTCAACGATGCCTTCGGCTTTTTCTTGAGCGGTCCCGGGATCACTGGTCCGTATACCGGGGGTGCAGCGAACATCGCTGTTCTTCCAGGCACCGCCATTCCCGTGACCATCGACAACGTGAACAACGGGCTCAACAACAACCCAACGAATCCCACCTGCCCCGCTCAGAACCCCCAGTACTACGTAGACAATGGTGGCGTCGGGTCGGTGGTGTATGATGGCATGACCGTGGTGCTGGAGGCCGTGGCTGTGGTTCAGTGCGGGCAGACATATCATATCAAGCTGGCGATCGGTGATGCCTTGGACCAGGCGTACGATTCCGGTGTCTTTCTGGAGGCTGGCAGCTTCACCAGCACGCCTTTCGTACCATCGCTCTCCCCCGGTCCCGGTATCGTGGGTACCAATACCATTCTGGAGAGTTGCTACGATGTACAGATCGACTTCACCCGTACAGGAGACGTGAGTGCGGGTAGCGTGGTCCAGATCGCTACGGCAGGCACTGCCACGCCTGGTGTTGACTATATACCTGCGTTCCCCGACTCCTTGGTCTTTGCACCGGGTCAGGTATCGATCCCGTTCGTGTTCAATGCGCCCATCGATCCCGATGGTCAGGAAACCATCGAGCTGACCCTGACATCGCTTTCCGATTGCTCGGGTGTGATGATCACGAACAATTTCACCTTCTTCATCGAATCCGCCCCGCCGGTCCTGGCTGCAGGTTTCGACCTGAACATCCAATGTGGTGCACAGGCATTGCTGACCCCAACAATGAGTGGAGGATATCCACCGCTTTCCGTCGACTGGGGGCCAGCAGGTATCGGGGACACGGTCTTCGTAAGTCCCACGGCACTTACGACCTATACCGCAACGGTGACGGATGATTGTGGTCAAACGGCCAGTGCCGATTTCACAGTTGGCCTGATCGCCTTGCCACCGATCTCTGTGACATTGCTCGGACCAGGGACCGTGGTGGAGGGTTGTGAGACCACCTCCTTCAACATCATACGCCCACAAGGAGTCCCCGGGGACCTTACGATCGACCTTTCTTTTAGTGGTCAGGCTCAGAACGGCCAGGATTTCCAGCTGCCAGCGACCACAGTGATCCCTTCCGATCTGCTCAATATCATCCTGCCTTTCGACCCCTTGGAGGACAATATCGATGAGGGGACCGAAGATGTGGTGATCCTCGTAAGTTTCACCGATGACTGTGGCCGTACCGTGGATGCCTCGATCACCATCTTGATCGAGGATGCTCCTCCCATTTTCCTGGAGACCGAGAACATCTTTATCGAATGCCTACCGGACTCCATGCTGGTGGAAGTGATCGCCGGTGGTGGATATGGAGGACAGTTGGACCTGGTCTGGTCCACCGGTGCACAAGGGAATTTCACTTATGTGACCATGCAGGCCCCCAACATCTACCATGTGGTGGCCACCGATCTATGCGGAAGATCCGATTCGGCATCGTTGGTGGTGGAAGTGGATTGTGAGATCATCATTCCCAATGTTTTCTCACCCAACAGCGATGGTGTCAATGATTACTGGGTGATCGAAGGCATTGCCAACCGGAATAACACGGTACTTGTTTTCAATCGCTGGGGCCAGGTGGTGTTCGAGGCGAATAATTACCGCAACAACTGGCGCGCCTCAGGTTTGCCTGACGGGACCTACTTCTATGAGGTGACCGTGGAGAAGGTGGGGGAGGAACCCAAGACCGGGCATCTGACCATCCTTCGAAATACGTGGTGATCCCCGTTCAGTGAACGATCAGCGAAGAGCCCGTCATTTCGACGGGCTTTTCCATACCCATCAGTTCCAGCACCGTGGGGGCGATATCCGCAAGGATGCCGTGGCGTAGTTGCACATGCGTGTCATGGAGCACGATCACCGGTACCGGATTGGTGGTGTGTGCTGTATTCGGTGATCCGTCCGCATTGACAGCCTTGTCCGCGTTGCCATGATCGGCAATGATCACGAACGAATAGCCCTTCCTGCGTCCCGCCTCCACCACCTGTGCGGCACACCGGTCCGTGGTCTCCACAGCTGTCTTGATCGCTTCGAACACCCCGGTATGGCCCACCATGTCAGGGTTGGCGAAGTTGAGCACCACAAGATCCACATCGCCCCGCCCCAGTTCAATACAAATGGCATTCGCGATCGCTTGTGCGCTCATTTCGGGCATCAGGTCGTAAGTCGCCACGCTGGGTGAGGGAACGATGATGCGTTCCTCTCCCGGAAAGGGCGCTTCCCGGCCGCCGCTGAAGAAGAAGGTAACGTGAGGGTACTTCTCCGTCTCTGCGATCCTTATCTGGCGTTTCCCAGCCATTGAGATCACTTCTCCAAGGGTCATGGCCAGGTCGTCCTTTCGGAACAGGACATGCACATTGCGGTAGGTCGGATCGTATTCGGTCATGGTGACATAATGCAACGGAATGGGCACCATGCCATGTTCCGGGAAGGATCGCTGCGTAAGGGCCTGAGTGATCTCGCGGCACCGATCCGTTCGAAAATTGAAACAGAGCACGACGTCACCCTCAACGATGGTCCCGATGGGTGCTCCATCGAGCCCCACCACGACATGGGGGTCCAGGAATTCATCCGTGATACCGATCCGATAGCTGTCGTCGAAGGCCTGCAAGGGCTCTGGGATCTGTTTGCCGGTCCCGTTCACCAGCAGGTGGTACGCTTTTGCGATCCGTTCCCAACGCCTGTCCCTATCCATGGCATGGTAGCGGCCGATCACACTGGCCACGCGGGTGCCGGTTCCTTCCACCTCGTTCAGAAAGTGCTGCATGGAAGCCCGACCGCTGTTCGGGTCGGTATCCCGTCCGTCAGTGAATGCATGGACGAACACGTGTTGGATGCCATGCTCGTGCGCCAGATGGCACAAGGCTACAGCATGCCTGAGCATGGCATGGACGCCGCCTTCGGATAGCAGACCCATCAAATGCAGCCTTCCTCCCCGCGCCATGGCCACATCAAAAGCGGACCGCAGTGCCGGGTCCTGACGGAGTCGGTCCTGTTCAATGGACCGATCGATACGAACAAGGTCCTGATGCACAACACGCCCGGCGCCGATGTTCAGGTGCCCCACCTCACTGTTGCCCATTTGCCCGCGCGGCAGACCCACATGTTCGCCATCGGTAAGGAGCGTAGCATGGGGGGATGTGCGCAATAGTTCATCCATGAAGGGGGTGCTGGCCTGTGCGATGGCATCCGTGTGGTCGCCTGCCCCAATGCCCCATCCATCCAGCACCATGAGAACGACCTTGCCGGTGTCCATCAATTATTCGGGAATGAGGCTGCGAAGGTAGCCCCGTAAGGATCGCGGTTCTTCACGGTCACCGAGCCCCCCAGCCGTTGTGTCAGCCGTTGTACGATATACAATCCCAGGCCGATGCCCTTGGCCCGCCGCGTTTCCTCACTGCCGCTGCGGTAGAGCTTGTCGAAGATCCGCGTCTGTTCCGCAGGAGGCACACCAGGACCTTCATCACTTACTAGCAAGCGCCATCCTTCGCGTCCCTGTACCACCTCAATGGTGATGGTGGTGTTTTCAGGAGCATATTTGGCGGCGTTCTCGATGAGGTTGTCGGCAATGCTCCGAAGCGCCTGGGCATCACAACGAACATGCAATTGTTCCGGCCCGTGCAGCAGGACCTTGTGTCGGGGAGCAACCTGGCTGACGGCCCGCTCAACGACCTCTCGCATCAATACCATCACATCCAATTCCGCCACATCCAGGTCCATGATACCGTCCTCGGCGCTGGTGGCAAGAAGGACCTTGTCCGTCAACAAGGCAAGGCGGTCCGCCTCGTGTAGTGCCTGTGTGCGCAAGTTCGCGCGTTGGTCCTCCGCAAGGTTCCTGCGATCCAAGGTTTGCAATTGCAACTTGATGGCGGCGATCGGGGTGCGCAACTCGTGGGTGACGGCCATCAGAAAATTGCGCTGCGCCCGTGCCAGTGCCAGGTCGCGTTTGATCGCTCTGAATGTCAGGTAGAGTATCAGCAGCAGCAGGGCGAGGAAGACACTCCCTTCGGCGAGCACCATGCGAAGACTACGACCAGGGTCGATCGGCGTACCGATATCCCCGCCGAGCGCCTGCACTTCAAGCGCTAGTTGGGCCACCTCGGCATCTTTGCGCAGGAGCAGGATACCCCACCAAACGAACTGCAGCACGATGTAGACCGCCAAAGCGCCGAACAGCAGAACGGTACGGTGGTGGGAACGGTGGACCATACTTGGCAAAGGTAGATGGGTCCGCATCCGTCAGGGTGCTTATCTTGCCTCGCTACGATCCGCATGGACCCACAGGCAGCCAAGGAATTCATACTGGCCAAGCTCAATGCCGAGCTGCCCGTGGAGCGCAGCTATCACAGCCTGGAGCACACCTTGGATGTGTATGCCAGTGTGATCGATATCGCCGCCTCCGAAGGTGTACAGGGAGAAGACCTTGTTCTCCTCAAGATGGCCGCGCTTTATCATGATTCGGGTTTCACCGAGCAGCACAGTGATCATGAGGAGGTGGGTTGCCGGATCGTACGCGAGAACCTCCCACATTTCGGATTCACCCCGGTACAGGTGCTGACCATTTGCAATATGATCATGAGTACCCGCATACCCCAGGCCCCCAAAGATCATTTGGGACGGATCCTCTGCGATGCGGATCTCGATTATCTGGGCCGGAATGATTTCGATCGGATCGGCGATACGCTGTATGCCGAATTCCTTGCCTATGGCAATGTGCATACCCGAAGACAGTGGAACGAACTACAGGTCAAATTCCTCGAGAAGCACGATTACTTCACCCAGACGAATATCCGGCTGAGGGAACCGTTGAAGCAGCAACACCTTGCCAGACTGCGTGCCTGGCTGGCTGCTCACCAGGAGGAGTGATCGATCATTGGTCCGTCGTCAGGTTGAACCTGTCAGCATCCAGATGGGCTGGGAATTTCTCCCGCAGGTCAATCAGTCGATCGTATTCCAGTGTGGCTGTGACCAGGCCTTCATCATGCGGTTCCACGTGTGCAATGGCCTCACCGCGAGGGTCGATCGCAACGCTGTCGCCTGCATAATGCATCCCTTTACCGTCCATCCCCACCCGGTTCACTCCGACCACGAACGCCAGGTTCTCAATGGCCCTCGCGATGAGCAATTGTGTCCATGGATAGCGCCGTGCTTCGGGCCAATTGGCAACATATAGGCAGAGATCGTAGTCGGACCCGTTACTTGACGGACGGGCCCGGGAGAACACCGGGAAGCGAAGGTCGTAGCACACCTGAAGGAGGATGCTCCAACCCCGCCAGGTCACCACTACACGATCCTTTCCAGGAGCGAAGTGCTCTTGTTCGTTGGCCATCCGGAATAGATGACGCTTGTCGTAGTGCTGCACGGTCCCTTCCGGTCGTGCGAACAGCCCGCGGTTGAAGTACCGCCCTCCTTCCTCAATGATCACACTACCGTACAGGGCCGCATCCAATTCCCTGGCTTGTGCACGCATCCAATCCAACGTCGGTCCGTGCATGTTCTCGGCCATCGTTTCGCTGCGCATGGTGAAGCCGGTGGTGAACATTTCCGGGAGAACGACCAGGTCCGTGCTGCCCTTCAAGGAGGACAGTTTCTCGGCGAACATCCGCCGGTTCGCTGCTGCATCCTCCCAGTGAAGCATGCTTTGTACCAGGGTGATCCTCAGATCCTGCATAATTTGTCGATGGCTGCGTCCAAGGTACTGTCCTGTTTCGCGAAGCAGAAGCGCAACATTCGCATGCCTTCAGGCGGGCGGGCATGGAAGGGGGACAAGGGGATCGCCGCCACGCCGAATTCCCGGGCGAGCTGCTCGGCGAAGTCCCGGTCGGTCCTGTCGGAGATCGCATCGTATCGGACCACCTGGAAATAGGAGCCTTCACAAGGGAGCAAGGTGAACCGGGAGTTGCGCAGACCAGCAGCGAAACGATCACGCTTGGCCTGGTAGAAGGCGGGTAGCCCATCGTAGTTGGCCGGTTCGGACAGATAGCTCGTGAGTGCGTGCTGCATGGGTGTGTTCACGCTGAACACATTGAACTGGTGGACCTTTCGGAACGCCGCGGACAGAACGGCGGGTGCCAGTACGTAACCGACCTTCCATCCGGTGGCGTGGAACACCTTCCCGAAGCTGAAGATCACGAACGCCCGTTCACGGAGTCGGGCGTTCCGGATGGCGGATGCGTGCACTTCCCCATCGAAGATCTGATGCTCATATACCTCGTCGCTGATCAATAGTATGCCGGTACCCTCCAGGAGGTCCGCGATACGCTCCATGTCCGTCGTGCGCAGGATGGTGCCTCCAGGGTTGTGGGGCGTGTTGATCATGAGCACTTTGGTCCGCGGGGTGATCGCGTGGCGCACGGCCTCAGCGTCGAATCGCATATCAGGGGTGAGCTGCACATGCACGGGAATACCACCGAAGAGACGCACGGCAGGAGAATAGCTGTCGTAGGCAGGGTCGACGATGATGACCTCATCTCCGGCACCGACCACCGCTCCCAACGTGGTGAAAAGTGCCTGTGTAGCACCTGCTGTGATGGTGACCTCCGTGCCGGGGTCGTACGCATGTCCATGAAGCCGCTCAACTTTCGCAGCAATGGCCTCCCGGAGCGCAGGCAAGCCTGGCATCGGCGCGTACTGCGCATGCCCAGCGCGCATCGCCTGTTCCACCAACGCCACCAGGGCCGGGTCTACCGGGAAGTCGGGGAATCCCTGAGCGAGATCGATCGCTCCGGTCTCCCTGGCCAGCTGGCTCATGACGGAGAAGATGGTGGTGCCCACGTTTGGGAGCTTGTCCACGAAGGAAGGATGATCGACCATGATGTCGCGGCGCAGGGATCTGGTTGTTGGAACAAGGATAGTGAGCAGTGCCGGTCACGCCGCCCGGACGGCAACAAAAAAGTCCCGGCCTTGCGACCGGGACTTCCCATACACTTGATGCGCCCGGCTACTCCTTGAAGCCTACCAGGATGGCCACGCAGCCCACGTGTACCATGTCGCTTTTGGATTTGCTGGGCACCCAGACTATGGCTTTCATGCGTGTGGTCGTCGTGGCTTTCAGATCGAAGAAAGGCTTCGGCTCCGTGGCGAAACTCTCAACCACGATCTTGTTGTTCTCATCCACAAGCTTCCAGTTCACTTCGCCCAGAATGGGATGTGCACACACCATGACCCGATACTCCTGGCC
>JBGTIB010000142.1:0-10211 GCA_041745875.1 Flavobacteriales bacterium
GACAGCAGGTACCGATAAAAGCCATAGGCCTTGCGCCTGCAGCCCTCCATGGTTCACCTGCTGTCCTGCACGGTCCTCTCCGGTGGATCTGTCACCTCCAAGTTGCAAAAACTTGGACGGGGCAAGTCTAGAGTCAGCCCTCAACTTTCCCATTTTCCTAAGCAATGGTGATCCCCTTATCCATGTACACGTCCTGGATCGCGTTCAGCAGGTCCACACCTTCGTCCATGGGACGTTGGAAAGCCTTGCGTCCGCTGATGAGCCCCTGCCCGCCGGCGCGCTTGTTGATCACGGCGGTGCGCACGGCCTCGGCCATGTCACTGGCGCCACTGCTGGCCCCGCCGCTGTTGATCAACCCGATGCGTCCCATGTAGCAGTTCGCCACCTGGTACCGGCATAGGTCGATCGGGTGGTCGGTGGACAACGTGCCATACATGTTCTTGTGCGACTTGCCGTAACCGTTCAGGGCGGTGTAGCCACCATTGGTCTCCGGCAACTTCTGTTTGATGATGTCCGCCTGGATGGTCACCCCAAGGTGGTTGGCCTGCGCCGTGAGATCGGCCGCTGTGTGGTAGTCGGTGCCGTTCACCTTGAACCCCGGGTTGCGCAGGTAGCACCACAGGATCGTGGCCATGCCCAGTTCGTGCGCGTGGTCGAAGGCTTCGGCGATCTCGGTGATCTGGCGGGTGCTTTGGTCGCTGCCGAAGTAGATGGTGGCACCCACGGCCACGGCACCCATGTTCCAGGCGTTCTCCACCGTGCCGAACAGCACCTGGTCGAACTTGTTGGGCAGGGTCATCAATTCGTTGTGATTGATCTTCACGATGAAGGGGATCCGATGGGCGTACTTGCGCGCACTGGAGGCCAGCACACCGAAGGTGGAGGCCACGGCGTTGCAACCTCCTTCAATGGCCAGCTCAACGATGTTCGCGGGGTCGAAATAGGCCGGGTTCGGGGCGAAACTGGCACCGGCGCTGTGCTCGATGCCCTGGTCCACGGGAAGGATGCTCATATAGCCCGAGTTGGCCAGCCGACCATTGCCATAGAGGGCCTGTAGGCTGCGCAACACCTGTGGGCTGCGGTTGCTGTTGATGAAACAGCGATCCACGAAGTCGGGTCCCGGCAGGTGAAGGCTTTCCTTGGGGATGGTTGCGCACCGATGCTCCAACAGGTTGGCGGCATCCTGGCCCAGCAATTCCTCGATCGTCCCGGTTTTCAGCGTTGACATGGAAGGTCCTTTTTAACGCCGACAAAGGTAGGGGAATGCGGTGGGCGGCGATGCAGGGGACCACGCTTAGAAGGGATAACCGATGCCGATGTTGAAGTTGAACTGGGTACGGTAGTTCACCGGCGAGCCCACTGCTTCGCTCATGATCGCTTCGTAGCGATCCTTGGGCTGGAAGAGCCACCGTTCACCGGCAGGCAGGCTCGGATCCTTGGTCTGCATACCGAGATCGAAGCGCACGATGAAGAAATCGAAGTTCAGGCGGGCGCCCACACCGGTGCCCACGGCCAGTTCGCTCAACAGGTCGCTGCTGATGCCACTGCCCGGTTTGCGTTCATCGTCCTCCCAGTTCCAGATGTTGCCGACATCCGTGAACAGCGCACCCTCCAGGAAGCCGATCAGGCGGAACCGGTATTCGGCATTGCCTTCCAGCCGGATCTCCCCCGTACGGTCGAACGCCAGCAGGGGAGCACTGTAGGAGCCTGGTCCCACCGAACGCGCACGCCAGGCGCGCAAACCGTTGGCACCACCGACGAAAAAGCTGCTTTCAAAAGGAAGCACGCCCAGGTTGCCGTAGGGGAGACCTGCGCCTGCCGCCACACGGAAGGCGAGGCTGCTGCCTTCGTGCAGCACCCTGCGCCACCGCAGGTCAGTGTCCAGTTTGATGAATTCGGCATAGCGCACGCCTGCCACCGTGTTGAAGCGGTTGCCCGCCGTGTCGGTGGCTTCCCGGCTCAGGATCCGCAAGGGCACGAAAAAGGGATGCCCCGCCCATTCCGGGGTGATCCGGGCGAAGAACACGTTGCGGTCGCGCGGCCCCACCTGGGTGTTCAGGATATAGGAGCCGCGCATGCCGGCGATCAAGTGCGCGGTATAGCTGTCGGTGAGCACCGGGTCGTTGGCCTGTTGCAGGTAGTTGCGGAAATCGTCGGAAAGCAGCGGAATGCGGATCACGTTGATCTCCAGCGGGAAGATCCCCCAGGTCTTTGTTCGCGTGTCGTTCCACTCGTAACCGAAGGAGGTCTTCGCCAATGTTCGACTGAAATCGGGTCGGCGTTGGTAGTTGTACAGCACGTTGAATGTGGTACGCGGCACAGCCGAGCGGGAGAAACGGTCCCGGGGTATGGGAAGGAGGAACTGGGGGAACTGGATGGTCATCTCCGGCCCGATGTCCACCGTGTTGAAGAGCCCGCTCCCGGCGACGTTCCCGGTGGTCTGTTCGGTGGTCGTGGCACCCTGCCCGGTAATGCTTTGCTGCGCTTCCAGGCCCACGGCCAGTTGGGTCTGGATCGAGCCCATGCCACGGAACAGGTTGCGGTGCCGGTAGCCCAGGCTCACCGAAGTACCCAGGAAACCACCGCGGTTGGTCCCGAAACCTTCCAACGACATGCTCTGCTGTTTGCCCGGCAATATGTCGATGCGCACATTGGCGAGTCCGGGGCGCCCGGTACCGGTGGTGTCGTAGCTGATCTCCACGCGGTCGAACACGCGCAGTCCCGTGAGCCGGCGATAGGTGCGATCCGCATGACCTTGTTTGAAGCGTTCGCCCGGCTTCAGGAAGACCGCGCTCAGCAGGGCATTCGGTCGGTACGGTGGACGCTCCCGGTACAGGAGCCGGTAGTCGTTCACCAGGAGGGTGTCCGGCGGAGGCCCCTGATCGCGTCGAAGCCCCGGCATCACGGAAATGGTCACCTCGCCGATATCGTATACTGTCCCTTCCGGACTGCCTTGCAAGCCCCTGTCGCGTTGGGCATGAAGGCGTTCCATGCGTAGGAGGAGGTCCACATGGTGCCCCTCCAATGTGGTATCGGCATCGAAATGGATCAGTTCGCGGTTGAAGTACAGGTATCCCTGGTCGCGAAGCTGTCTGGCGATACGTTCCCGCTCCTTGTCAAGCACATCCGAGTCGAAGCGCTCCCCGGTCTTCAGCAAGCTGTTGGGCCATGACTCGGAGACGTAACGGTGGATCAGGGGGTCATCCACGGTGAACCGGATGTTCCGGAGCCGGTACATGGGACCTGGTTCGATCCGGAAGCTCACATCGGCCTTCGCATGGCGCATCGGTTTCTCAGGTCCGAGCCCGAAGAAGCTGCGTTGCGTGTACAGGACCGTATCCTCGACCGTGGCCCTGAACCAACCCTCCTTTTGCATGAACAGGGCGAGTTGCTGGCTGGAGCGCTCTGTCTCGGCCGCATCCAGCAGCACCGGCGGTTCACCCACCGAGGTGCGCAGCCATTCCCCGAAGGTGCGGCGATACGCTTTGGGATCACGCCCGCGTTCGGCTCGCTCCAGGTTGCGCGCATCGGTGCGTACGTTCTTCCTGGCCTTGCGCGCCTCGATCTTCTCAGGATCCGGCAAGTTGTACATATGGAGGTACAAGCGCATGCCCAGCACGCGCTTGTTCGGCTTCTGCTTGATGATCATGCGAAGCTCGTCGCGGTCGGCACTTTTCTCCGTGACCTCCAGATGCACGCGGCGCAACAGGTGCTCGCCTTCGGGTACACGCTTGGATGGATTACAGGCCGTGCCGAGGAGCACCGCAGCAAACAGGGAAGGGATATGAACGTGGGCGGAACTCAAGTAGCGGTATGGGCGGCGGGCTGTTTACTTTGCGCGCCTGCCTGCCTCCTTGCCGATCTCGGCGCTGTCACAGGTGGAGCAGTGCCAAATATACCCCGGCCCATTGAGCACCAAGGCGCAACTCAAGCTCGCCCGTTCCTTGCAGCAACGCAAGGTCCGGGAACGGGAGGGCCTGTTCCTGGTACAGGGTCCGAGGCTCGTGGCGGAACTCCTCGGAAGTGGATGGACGCCACAAGCCATCCATGCCACCCAGGACGCAGCCGATCGTATGGGGCTGCACGATGCGGACATCCTGCCCCCGCACGAACTGGATCGTATCGGCACCCTGGAAAGCGGCAACGAAGTGGTGGCCGTGGTGCACATACCCGGGCCCCGGGCAGCGCTCGCACCCTCGGGAGCCGAACT
Organism: Flavobacteriales bacterium; assembly: GCA_041745875.1. Taxonomy (GTDB): domain Bacteria; phylum Bacteroidota; class Bacteroidia; order Flavobacteriales_F; family PHOS-HE28; genus PHOS-HE28. Next base: position 4,211 of record JBGTIB010000142.1, read on the forward strand.
TCTGCTTGCCCTGGACGGTGTTTCCGATCCCGGCAACCTGGGCACCATCCTGCGCGTGGCGGACTGGTTCGGGATCCCGCGTGTAATGTGCAGCAGCGGCAGCGTCGATGTCTTCAATCCCAAGTGCGTGCAGGCCAGCATGGGAGCGATCTTCCGGGTGGCGGTGCACTACGACGACCTCGCACCCCGCCTTTCAGCTTGGCGTTCCGCAGGCACGCGGCTGTACATCGCCAGCATGGAAGGTGCGCCGGTCTTCGGCATGGCACTGCAGCGTCCGGCCGTGCTGGTGTTGGGCAGTGAATCGCACGGGGTTTCACCTGCGGTACGCGCGCTCCAAGGGGAACTGGTATCGGTGCCGCGTGTGGGTGCCGCGGAATCCCTCAATGTGGCCATGGCGGCGGCCGCGCTGTGCATGGAATTCACACGCCAGGCGTAGGGCCGGAGCGACCCATCCGTACGGCGATGGCATCCGCCACGCTCTGTCCATCCATGGCTGCGCTTACGATCCCGCCGGCGTACCCCGCCCCTTCACCGCAGGGGTAAAGCCCGGCGATCTGCACATGCTCCAGGCTTTCCCGGTCGCGGGGAATGCGAACCGGCGAACTGGTGCGGCTTTCCACGGCCACCACAACGGCTTCGTTGGTATAGTAGCCCCGCATCTTCGTACCGAAAACGCGCAGTCCTTCGCGCAAGCGCGTCGCCACGGTTCCCGGCAGGAGTTCATCCACGCGCCAGGGCACGATCCCGGGTTGATAACTGCATGCGGGAAGGTCGGTTGAAGCTCTTCCCAGCACAAAATCCTCCATCCGCTGTGCTGGTGCGCTCTGCCTTTGGCCCCCTACGATCCACGCGGCGTGCTCGATGTCCCGTTGGTGGGCCATCCCGGCCAGTGGATCATCCCCGGGAAAGGGACCTTGCGCCTCCACCACGATCCCCGAGTTCGCGAAGGGATTGTTGCGCTTGCTCGGGCTCCAGCCATTGGTGACCACCTCATCCTGCGCGGTGGCACAGGGCGCGATGATGCCTCCCGGGCACATGCAGAAACTGTACACGCCAAGACCCTGCACCTGGTGCACGAGGCTGTAGCTGGCCGGTGGCAGCAGGGGGTCGCGTTCGGCGCAGTGGTACTGGGCCCGGTCTATCGTTCCCTGGGGATGTTCGATGCGCACGCCAAGGGCGAAGTCCTTCCGCTCGATGCGCACGCCTGTGGCATGCAGCAGGCGGAAGATGTCCCGAGCGCTATGCCCTGTAGCAAGTATCGTGGCCCCGGCGCGGTGCTCGGTACCATCCACCGTACCCACGCCATGCAACCGGCCATCCTTCACGATCAAGCTGCTGACCCGGCTGTTGAAATGCACGGTACCACCTGCCGCGATGATCGCCTCGCGCATGGCGGTGATGATCCCCGGAAGCTTGTTCGTACCGATGTGCGGATGTGCATCCACGAGGATGTCAGCGCTGGCACCGAATGCGACCAGGGTACGCAGCACACCCTCCACATCGCCGCGTTTGTGGCTGCGTGTGTAGAGCTTGCCATCGCTGTAAGTGCCGGCACCGCCTTCGCCGAAGCAGTAGTTGCTGTCAGCATCCACCACATGCAGGCGGTTGATCATGGCAAGGTCGCGGCGCCTGGCGCGAACGTCCTTGCCGCGTTCGAGCACCACGGGCCTCAGCCCATGAACAATGCAACGCAGGGCAGCGAAGAGTCCCGCCGGTCCGAAACCCACGATCAACACGGGGGGCGCGTGGGACACATCGGGCAGCAGCGGTGCTCCGATCGCTTCCTGGTGCAGGGCCTCAGTGCTCACCAGCACGCGCAACCGGATCCGGGGTTGCCGGCTCCGCGCGTCGATGGAGCGTTTCAGCACCCGGTGTCCCTGTGCCGAAGCGGCGGGTATGCCCCCAGCCTCGGCCGCAGCATCGCACACCAGCACAGCATCGGCGGCCTCCAGGGGCGAGAGCACTATTTCAACGATCTTCTCCATGGGCATGGACTTGCGACGCGCGGATCGGATGGTCCTTTCCGCACCAGGTCCGAGATCGGTGTTCCGGAGCTCACCCCTCGAAGGTGAAGGTCAGTACCCACACTTTGGAGCGCAGGCTCTCGAGCGGGCGGCTGAAGCGGGTATCATCCTGGATCAGGATGTTGGGGATGCCGATCCCGGCCTTCAGTTCGATGCCGAACTTGAAGTAGGGCATGAAGAAGTCGAAGCCCCCGCCCACATCCACGCTGTAGTCGTACTTCTCCAGTTTGATCACGATCTCATCATCCAATCCCTGGGTGACATCGCGTTGGGTGGCCATGTCGATGCTCACCTTGCCCCCGCCGATAAGGTATACGGCGAAGTTGTTGATGCGGTCGCTGCGCAGTTTCAGCAGCAGCGGGAATTCCAGGTAAGTGCTTTCCACGGGTTTGCGGTACTGCAACCTGCCTACCTCGGCGCTGGTCTTCAGGTCGTATTGCAGGATGCGTTCCTGGAACGACAGCGTGGGCAGGAAGCGAAGGCTGATGTTGTCGTTCAGGTTCATGGAGGCCACGATCCCCAGGTTGAAGCCGGGTTGCCGCAGGTGCTCCAGGATCAGGAGCGAGTCGCGAAAGGGTGCCTGGGGATCCTGCCGGACGAAGAAGTCACTGTTGTTATAGCTCAACAGAAAACCGAAGTGATACCGGCGCAGATCGAAGTTGGGAAGGTTCTGGACCTTCACCCCACGCACACCCTGGGCGAATGTGTTCGCCGCCGGGCAGGAGAGGACCAACAACAACAGCAGGAGGCGCAGCGCGCGGAGGTGAGGCATCGGAATGGGCAACGAAATTAGGCATGGATCCTTGTGCGGAAGGCGTGAAGCGAATGGCGGTCGCACTGCGGTCTCCTGCGAAGCGCCCTACCTGCGTCCCACGTACAGTGTGGCGATGCCGCCGGTGAGCGCTTTAGCGCTCGTTCCCTGCAAGCCTGCATCGGCCATGATCCGCAGGAAGGCCTCTCCCTCGGGGAAGGCATCCACGCTCCTGGGCAGGTAGGTGTAGGCGGCCTTGTCCTTGCTGATCATGCGGCCCACGAAGGGCATCACGCGGTGGAAGTAGAAGCGGAATAGGCGTCCCAGCAGACTGTTGGCGGGCTTGGAGAACTCCAGCACGAAGAGGCGCCCATTGGGCTTCAGCACCCGGCGCATCTCGGTGATCCCGGTGGCGAGCTCCTCGAAATTGCGCACCCCGAAGGCCACGGTCACCGCGTCGAAACGGCCGTCCTCGAAGGGCAGTTCGGCGCTGTCGGCGCGCATCAGTTCAACGCGTCCGGCAAGCCCACGCTTCTCCACCTTCACGCGGCCATGGCGCAACATCCCTTCGCTGATGTCCACCCCGGTCACCTTCGGTACATGCCTGCTCGCCAGGATCGCCAGGTCGGCCGTGCCGGTGGCCACATCCAGCAGGTGCTCCACCGGTTCCTGTGTCACCATCCGCATCACCTTGCGACGCCAGCCCTGGTCCACGCCCATGGAGAAGAGCCGGTTGAGCAGATCGTAGCGCGGGCTGATGTTGTCGAACATACGTTCGACCTGCTCCCGCTTGGAGCCCTCGGGTGAATAGGGCGTGACCTTCATGATGGCAGGCCCAGGCGTTCACATTCGCTTCGGAAGCGCGCGGTGGTGATGGGCACCACACCGACCTCCTCGCACACCAGTCCACCGGCAAGGTTGGCCAGTTCCGCGATCCCCCGTGGCGCGATCCCGGCTGCCAGTGCCAGGGCGGCCACGGCGATCACCGTGTCCCCTGCACCGCTCACATCGGTGATGCTGCGCCGATGCGCGTCGACGCGGTGCGCGCTGCCGGAACCTTGCACGTAGGCCCCATGCTCACTGAGGGTGATCAACGACAACTTGTTGCCCAGCACCGTCCCCAACGCGGTGGCGGCTTCCTCCAGGCTGCGTGTATCCGTGGGGTCCACGTCGATCTTCAGGCCTTCGCGCAATTCATTCAAGTTGGGCTTGAACAGGTCAACACCCAGGTAGTGCATGAAGTTCTTCTTCTTGGGGTCCACGGCCACGGGAACACCTGCTGCGCGCGCGGCTTCGAGGATCCCGGCGATCGTGCCGGGGTGAAGCACACCCTTGTCGTAATCCTCGATCACCAGTACCGCCGGGCGCTCCGACCGCAGGAGACTGTGCACTCGATCCACGAGCATCTGCGAATCGGCCTGGGCCAGCGCATCCTCCTGCTCCTCATCCACGCGCACCACATGCTGGTGCCCGCAGATGACGCGTGTCTTCACCGTGGTGCGCCGCAGCGGTGAGCGCAGCAGGCCCGCGGTGTTCAGTTCGGCGGTCCGGAACAGCTGTTCCATGGTACGGGCCGCATCGTCGTCGCCGCAGACGCTCACCACCAGGGGACGCGCTCCCAGGGCCTTGAGGTTGAGGGCCACGTTGGCGGCACCGCCGGGGCGTGCACTGCGGCCGGTTACCTGCACCACGGGCACGGGAGCTTCCGGCGAAATGCGGTCGATGCGGCCGGTGAGGTAGGCATCGAGCATCACATCGCCCACCACCAGGACCGTGGTGTTACGCGCCTGTTCCAGGAAATGATCGATCGCCGAGGACTTGCTCATTGCAATGCTTCGATGGCCTTCGCGACCCGCTTCATCGCCTCGGTGAGCTTGTCGTCGCTGGTAGCGTAACTGATGCGCAGCGTGCCCTCCGCGCCGAAGGAACGGCCTTCCACCAGGCTGACACCGGCCTTGTCAAGAAGGTACAGGCTGAGGTCGGAGGAACCCTTGATGCGTTGGCCGTCGATGGAGGCGCTGACATCGGGAAGGAGATAGAAGGCACCCTTCGGAAGGTTGGCCTTCCACCCGGGGATCCGTTCCACGGCCTTTGTCACCAGATCGCGGCGGCGCATGAAGTCGGCACGCATCGGCGCCAGCAGGGCAGGGTCGGCCTCCATGCAGGATTTGGCCACACGCTGGGCGATGCTGTTGGCCGCGGAAGTGAACAGTCCCTGCACCTTGGAGCAGGCCTGTGCGATCCAGGGCGGCGCACCGATGTAACCCAGGCGCCAGCCGGTGAGGGCGAAGGACTTGCTCAAACCGTTCACCGTCACGGTGCGTGCGGCCATCCCGGGCAGCGATGCGAAGCTGATGTGTTCCCCTTCGAAGACGATGTGTTCGTAGATCTCGTCGGCGATCACGTACAGTTCGGGGTGCTGCAACACCACCTCGGCCAGCTGTTCCAGTTCGCTGCGTGTGAGCACCGAGCCACTGGGATTGCAGGGACTGCTGAATACCAGGAGACGGGTGCGCGGCGTGATCGCCTGGGCGATGCGTTCGATGGGCGCTTTCCAATCCTCTTCCACGGTGGAAGGCACCACCACGGGTGTGGCACCCACCAGCCGAACCTGCTCGGCATAGCTTACCCAGAAAGGGGCGGGGATCACCACCTCATCGCCCGGGCCCACCAGGGCCATGATGGCGTTGATCAATGCCTGCTTGGCACCGGTGCTCACCACGATCTGGTCCGGTGCATAGCTCAGGCCATTGTCGCGTTGGAACTTGTCGGCGATGGCCTGGCGAACGTCCAGGTATCCGTTGACGGGCGGGTATTTGTGCCAGGGTCCTTGCAGAGCTTCCGCTGCGGCCTGTATGGCGAAGGCAGGCGGATCGTGGTCCGGTTCGCCCAGACTGAGGTCGATGATATCGTGGCCTTCGGCGCGTAGTTCGCGGCTGCGGCGCGACATCAGCAGGGTGGCCGATTCGGCCATGGCGCTCACGGCAGGTGACAATTGCATGGATGTTCCGCAGGTGCGACGCCGGTCGTTCGGCGCGATGCGGCGGCAAAGCTAACGAAGCTGGCGGGGGGGCTGTCCTGCGCTACCAGGGCAAACGCATCTAAAGTCCTAGGACCTTTAGGAGATAGTCGTTATCCCATCCGGCCTTGAGCCGTTTGGATTTGATGCCCACTTTGGTGGATGTGTCCCTCTTGAGCATGGTGAGTGTCATCTTGGTGAGGGTGG
>JBGTIB010000143.1:0-13837 GCA_041745875.1 Flavobacteriales bacterium
AGCACCTGGCATCCGCAACCGAACATCAACAACTTCGGCATCACCGCCATCGTCCGCACCAACGACCACATCTTCGTCGGCGGCGATTTCGACGTGATCAGTGGCCAGCCCAGGCAGGGGGTGGCCGCCTATGCGCTGGATGGTGCGCTGGCCCCCTTCAACCAGAACAGCAGCAGTTTTGAAGTGTTGAGCCTGTACCCGGATGGCGACAAGATCTGGGTGGGCGGCAACTCCTACCTGCTCGGTGGGCAGACGCGTTATCGCATCGCACAGATCGATATCAGCAACTCGGCAGCCACTTGTTGGAACGCCTCCTCCACATCCAACACTTGGAGTACGGTGCAGGCGATCCATGTGGCTGGCGACACCGTCTATGCAGGCCCCTTCGGAGCTCCGGCACTGGCCGTGTTGGTGGGTGGCCCGCTTCCGCAGACACCGGCTTCCATGACAGGTCCTGCAGCCGTGGCACCAGCGCAGATGGCCAGCTATAGCGTGCCGCCCGTTGTGGGCCACACCTACACCTGGACGGTCATCGGAGGGAACGGTACCTCAACAACCAACAGCATCGACGTGACCTGGGGCCCAGGACCAAGCGGTTCCGTAAGCGTGGTGGTGACGAACCCGGCGGCAAGTAACTGCAGCAGCAATAGTGTGTCGCTCCCCGTGGTCATTTCCGGGAACACAGCGATCAACGATACCGCTGCTGACGAGGGCGTGATCACGTTGTTCCCCAACCCCACATCGGGTTTGGTGGACCTGCGCCACGCACGTGCGACGGTGGGCAGCAAGGCTGATGTGCGTGTGATGGATGCGCTTGGGAACATGGTGATGGAAAACGTGATGAACGGCCCAGTGGGCCAACTGGACCTTACGCCACTTCCCAACGGACTTTACTTCGTGCTGATCTCAACGGAGGGCGGACCCATTGCAAAAAGGTTGGTGAAACACTAAGTGCCATCTAAGACGGGCGCCCATGCCCCCAACAGTTCGTGGAGGGTTCTTGGTGTGCCGCACTCCTTGAGCGCTACCGTAGACCGCGCATGATGCGGTGCAGGTGGATACTTTCGTGCGCCATGAAGAACCTGTTCATCCCCTTCGTCCTTGGCCTGGCCACACAGATCGCCACGGCGCAGCAGCCCACATGCAGCTTCGTGCTGGTGTCCACGCAGACCAATGGCAGCGGCGTGGCCCGCACCGACTCCATCACCTACCACTTCCAAGGGGCCAACACCGCCATCGTGATGCATGGGCACAACAACGAGCCGGGTGTACGCCTCATCTTCGACCCCGCAGCACGAACGATCACTCAACTCTTCGAGATGAACGGACGCAAGGGCGGCTTCGTTTTTCCCATGAGCGAAAAGCGCTGGCCCGGCATGGTATACTCGGAGCATAACCCGGACGCCGAAAGCGACTTACGGTTCACCGGCAAGACCAGGCTGATCGAAGGCCATAGTTGCCGCGAGGTACATCTGGCCAACGAAGAATACGCCGCCACGGCCTGGGTGGCGGAGGAGATCCCGCTGAGCCTGTTGCGTGTGTTGAGCTACCAGAGCGTGGGTGTGGGCAAGAGCACATACGGGGCCGATCTGTTGGCGCAAATGGGCATGAAGGGACTGCCCATGGAGTTGCAGTTCAAGAGCCTGACGGACAAACCCGATGTGCTGGTGCGCATCATGAACTACCGCGACAGCGCCGACCCGGGCATGTTCAGTTCCGAGGGCTATAGCACCACCTGGGTGGAGGAGTAGAGGTGCCACTTATATCACGTGAACTTATGGCGGATCTGCTACATGGTGCCTGTGCTCATGCCAGCGAATTTGCCCCCAGTTGCGGGCCACCCTCTGGCCGTACCCGCGTCTTCAAGGTACAAAGCCCTTTTACCATGACCTCCTTCTTCCAACGAACCCCTCCCGGTGATGTGGCTGCCGCTGTGTACGTTCTGATCATCGCCCTGGCGGTGTGGATGTTCCTGAACCCTGCTTAGGTGCTTCATTCCGGATACTGGGAGCCACCGCGCAGCCAAGGATATCACCGGATGCCCATTCCAGAAATGGCGACGCAGCATGCAACTGTCCCGGGATGGCGGGATTTGCAGTGACACTTTGCCGACCCCACCAAGGAACGAGCCTGCCGTGTGGTTCACCACCACCGGGTCACGCCACGTTGACCTGCGGTTCTGCGATGGGCGCTGCTTCCTCCGTAACGAAGTACATCTCCAGGCTTCCCATGCCCTTCACGCTGATCATGCCACGCGGTGCGAAACGCAATCCGGGGGTATCCTGTACAAGGCGTTGTGTGGAGGTGCTGATGTTCACCAAACCGCTTGTGCCGCTGCTTTCCATGCGGGCGGCAATGTTCACCGTATCGCCCCACACATCGTACTGGAACTTGGTGTCGCCCACGATGCCTGCCACCACCGGACCGGTATGTATGCCTGCACGCATCCGGAAGGTGGGTAAGCCTTGTGCCTTTCGTTCGCCCATGGATCGGTGCATGAACCGTTGCATCGCCAACGCGGCGCGCACGGTGGCGAGCGCACTTCCTTCGCTTGGCAGCGGTAGTCCACCGGCGCACATGTAGGCATCGCCGATGGTCTTGATCTTTTCGAGCCCGTGTTCCTTTGCGATCCTGTCGAAAGCCTTGAAGCAGGTGTCCAGCGTGGCCACCAGTTGTCGGGCGTCCATGCACTCGACCAGCTCGGTGAAGTTCTCGATGTCCGTGAAGAGGATGGATACCCCGGGTACCTCCTTGGCTTCCGCCACGCCCTTGTCCTTGAGCTCCTCCGCGATGGCCTTGGGGAGGATGTTGAGCAACAGGCGTTCGCTGCGTTCACGTTCACGGGCGATCTCGTTCCGTGATCGGCGCATGTAGCGCAGGCGCGACCACAATCCGCCCGACACGACCAGCACGGCGATGGACCAGAACAGAAAGAGCCTTTTCTGATCCCGTTCACGCACATAGATCCGTTCAGCGAGTGCGCGCTCCTCCATACGGGCCAGACTGTCGGCCAGTTGGCGGCGGTCGAAATGGTGGGTGAGCTCCATCCGGGTGAGTTCCTTGGCCCGCTCCGACCCGAAAAGCGAATCGCGCATGGTGGTGTAGCGCTGCAACATGGCAAGCGCATCGCCAGTGCGTCCCAGGTCCATGTATACCCGATGGAGGCATTCGCAACTCTCCATCACCAGCAAAGGCAGTTCCTGCGAGACCGCCACATCGAGCCCCTTCCGGCACCAAGGAAGGGCCTCGTGGGGGCGACCCGCGTTCAGGTTGGCGAAGCCGATGCGTACCGACACGGTGCCCATCAGGTATCGATTCCCGGCGGCGGCGGGCACCGCAATGCTATTGTGCAGATGGAACAGTGCACTGTCGTGCATGCCGAGTTCGTCGAAACACTTTCCCATGTTCGCCCAGGTGACGGCGAGCCAGGTGCTGTCCTGCTGTGCGATGCGGATCGGCAGGGCCTTGCGGAACCAGGCGAGGGCGGGTTCGGGCTGCCCCATGTCCTCCAGCAAAGCGCCGAAGTTGTTGTAGAGCAAGGCCTTTTTCGTGTCCGGTCCGAGGCGCTCCCTGATCCCCAGACTGAGCGTGTAATACTCCTCGGCCCGTTGGTGGTTCTTGTCGTAATGGTGGATGGATCCGATGTTGTTGTACGCCTCGGCCATGCCTTGCTCATCGCGCATGGCTTCGAACAACAACTGTGCTTCGTAGAAATCGGCCAATGCCTTGTTGAGGTCGCTGCGCCGTTGGAACACCTCGCCCCTGTGCAGATAGGCCGTGGCTTGTAGCAGGCTGTCCTGTTCAGCGATGGCCAGGTCCAACGCATTGCCGACGTGGGCCATCGCTGCTTCATGATCACCGTCCGACATGGCTGTGCGACAGCTGTCCAGGCAGCGATCGAAGCGGATCGCCAGTGATTGCGGTACAGCCACCCCGCTCAACGCCACGCCGAGCAGCAGCATCACATACGTAGGGAGGATGGGACCCGGGCGATGCATCGGGATGAAATTAAGCTGTCGGATGGCCCTTGCAAGTATTGCATGGCCCGGAAATGCGGTTATATTCGATGAATAAACCCGCGCCATGAAGTATGAATGCGACCTGTACTTGGCGATCCCGATCATCGCCGCATCGAGCCTGATCGCCTGTGCCGATAAGCCCGGGGAGGCACATTCCTCGGGCGGACAAGGGTTCACAGAGGCCTTTTTCGACCTGCATACGGTGGAGGATATGTTGGGTAAGGAGAAGTGCGAGGTATTGCGGTTCTACAATGTGCGTCGGGCTTCCGACGATACGGACGGAACGGTGCTGATGATCGCTGCCACGGGTGACCATGGAAAGGACCTCTATGAATACTGGCAAAGGAGTACCTGGTACCGGAGGTATGATAAGCTGGATGGCGATCGCGCGCTCATCACCAGAAGGGCGAAGGCGGGTGCAGAGGAAGGGATCGGTTGGGTGAAGGCTGCAGGCGACTCCAGTTACGCCACCAATTTCTCCGCTCCTGATGTACGTGAATTGCTAAGGATCGACGGGTGCAATGGCATCCGCCTGGTGCCGGAAAGACACGGGGAGGATTGGTCGATGCGCATGACAGCGGTGACGATCGAGGAGGGACGGGCCACTGAACTGGACCCGCCTGAAGGGGACTGGATCTGCACGCAGCCATGCCCCAGTTTCTGCGGAACCGGTGCGTACTATATACACAGACGCTAAGGTCGTGGCCCGCGAATTTCAATGCGCACATGCTGCGCTGCATGCGGAGTGCCTGATCGGCTTCAGCTATTCTGCAACCAGAACGTGAGGATCCCCCCGAAATAACCCAGCGCTGCTGGGAATGCCACCCGACGCAGGTACCAGAGGAAATCGATCCCCAGGATCCCCATGGCCGCCACGCCGGAAGCCGAGCCGATGATGAGGATGCTGCCCCCCGTTCCTGCACACAGTGCCAGCAGCGACCAGAAATCGCTGTCGGGTGCGAATTGCGCGAGCGGATACATGCCCATTGCGGCGGCGACCAGTGGCACGTTGTCCACGATGGCGCTGAGCACACCGATCACCGTGTTCACCGCGTAGATGTTGCCCAGGTTCCGGTCCAGGAAGTGGGCCGTATCGGCGAGATGCCCTGCCACCTGAAGACCCGACACCGCCGTGAGAATGCCGAAGAAGAAGAGCACGCTGGGCACATCGATGCGGCGCAGCACACTGGTCACCTTCAAGTGTCCGGTATCCGATTCGATCTTGTTGCGGTGCAGCAATTCCGTGATGATCCACATGATGCCCAGCCCTAACAAGATACCCATGTAGGGTGGGAGATCGGTAAGCGTCTTGAAGACCGGCACACCCAACAACGCGATCAGGCCCATCACGAAGATCAGAAGTTGTTCGCGGCGCGGCACTGCATTGTGGGTGCCCTGATCCTGTTCCTGCTCAGGCCGTTGAATGGCGCCTTTGAAGGTGAACGTGTACCAGATCAACGGCAGCAGCATGCATACGATGCTGGGCACGATCAGGACCTTCATGATGCTGGCGGCGGTGACCTGGCCACCGATCCAAAGCATGATCGTGGTGACATCGCCGATGGGGCTCCAGGCGCCTCCGGCGTTGGCCGAGATGACCACGATGCCCGCCAGGGTCCACAGGTCGTTGCGGTCCTTCACCAATTTGCGCAGGAGCGCGCACATCACGATGGTGGTGGTCATGTTGTCCAAGGCGGCACTGAGGAAGAAGGTGAGCACACCCACGACCCAGATCAGCATGGACTTCTTCTGGCCGGTGATCCGGTCGGTGATCACCCGGAAGCCTTCGTGGGCATCCACCAGTTCAACGATGGTCATGGCGCCCATCAGGAAGAAGAGGATGCTCGCGATCTCGCCAAGGTGCTCCAGCAGCTGGTGGTTGATGTGTTCCGCGCCCTGTGCCTCCGGAGCCAATAGTGTTTCCTGACCGATCACGATCAACACCCAGACCACCACCCCCGTTACCAGCGCCGAGGCAGCCTTGTTGATGTTCAGGGGATGCTCCAGGGCGATCGCCAGATAGCCGATCACAAAGACCAGCGCAATGAGTATGTACATGTGGTGGGGTGGATCGAACGGGTCAAATGTGGATGTACGACGGGCAGGTTCCGCCTGCATGCTTGCCAGAAGATGTGAGCATACGATCGTGAAGTGGCCGGAAGGGAGATCATAATTTTTTTGGATGGAATGCAAGCGGGTTGTTCCCGAATTACGTTTGTGCACCGATCCGCATGCTGCACCATTACGAGGCCATCCTGGCCGACCCCATTGGCAGCTTGCTGGTCATCGGCAACCTTATTCTTATCGAGAGCCTGTTGTCGGTGGACAATGCCGCCGTGCTGGCCACCATGGTCATGGACCTGCCCGCGCATCAGCGCAACCGGGCACTGAAGTACGGCATCATCGGGGCCTACTTCTTCCGCGGCCTGTGCCTGCTTTTCGCCTCGATCCTGGTGCAGATCTGGTGGCTGAAACCCCTGGGCGGGCTCTACCTGCTGCTGATCTTCTACAACTGGTGGAAGGGCAAGCGCACGCCCACCACCACCGATGATATGCTCGATAAGCGCAGCAACTGGTTCTATCGAAGGACCTCGCACTTGTTCGGTGCGTTCTGGGCCACGGTGATCCTTGTGGAACTCATGGACCTGGCCTTTTCCATCGACAATGTTTTCGCGGCCGTAGCCTTCACCGACAACCTCATCCTCATCTGGGTGGGTGTGTTCATCGGCATCCTTACCATGCGCTTCGTAGCACAGGGCTTCGTGCGTTTGATGAACCGCTTCCCCTACCTGGAAAGTGCGGCCTTCATCGTGCTGGCGATCCTGGGCCTCAAACTGAGCCTGTCCGTGCTGGACAAGTTCCTGCCGCACCATGGCTTCACGGCCTTCATGAACAGCCACCAAATGGACCTGATCGTCTCGCTTCTGACGATCGCCATCTTCGTTCTGCCCATTGCCATCGCATGGGTGGCCGGCCGCCTGCGACGTTGAACCGACGACCCGGGACTGCGTTCCCCATTGGAACGCGGGCATCCGTTGTGCAAGATTTGGAGGAGCCCTGTGGCCTTTCCACAGGGCTCTTTCCAAATTACCCAATGCCATTCAGCCGGGCATTGATCAGCTTCGACCATTTGTCCACGAATTCCAGCTCCCCGATCAGCCGGGGGCTCAAGCCTTCGCGGTACAGTTCGAAGCGGTATTCCTGCTTGCTCCTGTCCTTTGGTTGAAGCGTAAGCTCCACGCTTTCCGTGATCGACTCGCCCGGTACGCCCTTCAAGTTCCGTATCGCCTTGACGGCCTCGCAGGCCCGGATCTCTGCCAGGTCCACGTACTTCGCTGTCAAGACGCCTCCACTGTTGTTGCAGTATATGAGCGCGTTCCTGCGTTCGTCCAAACCCAGGGCGGTGTGGCCACATGACCCGTGCTGACCAACGTTGCAGTTGTGCTGTTGCGCAATAGCCTGCAAGGATCGCAGTGCCAGTTTCGCTTTATTCGCCCGGCTCCTGTGGTCCAGGACGAATGGTACGACAAAGAGCGTGAGTACGACGATGCCGACCATGGCGGTTCCCCAATCCATTTCCATCTTCAACTTGTTTTTGTGATCCATGAAAGCTCCCTTGGGCAGCACGCCTTGGCGCGGCCCGGAATACCAGGTACCATTGCCTGTTCCGGCAATGGACCATCAGGCGAGGATCACCAGAAGTAGTGGAAGGGGAAGATGAGGGCGGATCGCCGCAGTGCCAGGAGGATATCCCGCGTAACGCGATCTACACTGCTGAATGCGACGCGCGTTGAAAGATCCTGAGCCCGGTTGTTTCCCGCAGCCCCTGAGGGTGGGGTCTTGAAACCCGCTGCGGGTAGCTTGTTGAAGGTCTTGGCCTGACCTTCCGAAGAGGAGGTATGGAAGAGGAAGAGCCCTGCGGGATCGGAGACCGTATGGGCATGGGACGCATGTTGCTCTCCTTGGAATTCAGCGTAGGGGGCAACGCTCGCAACATGCCTTACCGCAAGGCAATAGACCGCTGCCAGGAGCAGCAGCCCGACGCGCATGCAGACAGTACGGATCAAGGTGGGGTGGGGGCGATGTTCATGTGTGCCGTAGGCGATGCACACACCGATCACGGCGCAAAAGTAGTATGAGGATGTGCCCAACTTCAACATCCGCTGAAAGAAATATTCATTGAAGTCCGGATGTACGTCCGCATGGGAAGGGCTTGTGCTCCGAAAGACCATCCGATCGATCTTTGCGCATGGTTGAAACGCTCAAGGATCGCTTTTTCAATGAGGCTTTCTTCGATCGGTTGGCAGGGGAACTGGCCGTTGTTCATACGGGCTACCAACGGAAACGCTTTCTCCGCGAGGTGCTTTTTGGGCTGGAGGAACGCGCCTTGAACGCGCGGATGCGCCATGCAAGCATCACGCTGCGCAAGTACCTACCGCAGCAGTATCGTGAAGCGGTCGAGGTGCTCAAAGCCCTGGCCTCACGCATGCCCAAAGGTTATACCGCCCTGGTCTACCCCGACTTCGTGGGGCAGTTCGGGCTCGATGATCCAGACTTCTCGCTGAAAGCACTCAAGTACTTCACCGTTTTCGGATCCTCGGAATTCGCCGTGCGGGAGTTCCTGCGCCGCGACATCAAGGGCACGCTGAAGACCATGCGCATCTGGGCCGGGGACGAGAACGAGCACGTGCGCCGCCTGGCCACCGAAGGTTGCCGGCCACGACTGCCTTGGTCCTTCCGCCTCGATGCCGTGGTGCGCGACCCCGCCCTCACCACACCCATCCTGCACATGCTCCGCAACGATCCGTCACTATACGTCCGCACGAGCGTCGCCAACCACCTCAACGACTTCAGCAAGGACCATCCCGGCCACCTATTGGATCTGTTGCGTTCATGGGATCTCCGGGAACCGCATATCGCCTGGATCGCGAAACGCGCCTGTCGCACGCTCATCAAGGCCGGCAACGCCGATGCCTTGGCGCTGTTCAACATCGACGTGCACGTACAAGTGCTCCTGAGCGATCTGAACCTTTCGGCAACACGCATCCGCATCGGAGACAAACTGAGCTTCTCCTTCAGCCTGCGCTCCACCTCCGCGAAACCGCAGTCCTTGGTGGTGGACTACGCCATCCACTACCGCAAGGCCGATGGACGCAGCACGCGCAAGGTGTTCAAATTGAAAGAGCTCGAATTGCCAGGTCGGGGCAGCATCGACATCAGCAAGCGCCAGCACTTCATGGACCTCAGCACCCGCAAACACTACGCGGGCGAACATGCCGTGGAAGTGCTGGTGAACGGGAATGCGATGGGGAAGGTGGGGTTCGAGTTGAAGGAGTGAGTACAATCCACACCTCGGGTGCTGGACAGAGGTGTGGGTCCAGTTCGTACCGGTTCACGTCGGGGAGGGGATCGCCACGTACAGACCGAAGCGCACTATGACCCCCCACAGGTTGCCGGTAGCAGGAATATCAGGCACGATCGGAAAAGGATACTCAAGAAAGGGCCTTAGCGAAATGGTCGGCTGCACGGTAGCGGACGAGGTGAGCCGCAGAGCCGCCAGTAGCCCACCTACCACTGCGTGCTGCTCGGCAGCCCTCGCAGGTAGGATATGAATTACATCGAGCGTGCGACGGTTGTAACCCGCTTCGATACCCAGATCAAGTGCGAACTTCGGGCTTAGGCCAACGGTGCGTGCATATCCCAATGCTAAGATGATCCCGGGTGCCATTTCCTGGTATGGCAAGGATGTATCGTTGGAAAGGGGCGGCGACAGGGCTGCTTTGATCTCAACGAACGACCTGCCCGGGGGCAAGGGGAAACGGAAGCCTAGGCTTGCACCGTGATCATGGGTAAGACTTGGAAGGAAAAGCAACTGACGCTCATACGCGGCGGTGATCCACACGTCCTGTCCGACACATAGCGTTCGTGTTAGCATAAACAGCACGATGATGCCTGCATGGCTCATGGACGTATTTCGAGGCTGGTTCATGAACATACTGCATGGCCTGACCGGACACAGGTAGCGATCGCCTCATTATCTGCATCCGGCTCGTTGGCAAGCACCAGCTAGCCGTGTGCAACGCGAACATAATGACCTTAGTGCCTCGTGGACGGCAACCCGGTAGTGTTTTGGGAGCGTTTCCGGTGAGCAAGCACTATTGCTTCACCACCCTGATCCGCGCCACCGCCGTGCCATCCTCCCACACTTCCAACCACAGCATGCCTGCTGCCACGCCCTCCACGTCCAGGGTTGTTTCCGGGCCACTGAGGTTGGCATACGTGCGCAGGATACGGCCGGTGCCATCGCGCAGCACCGCGCTACCACTTTGGAAAGCTTGATCGGAACGCAGCACGAGCAGACCACTGGTGGGATTTGGATACACCGAAAGGCTGTGTGTCCGCATGGCTGATCCCACACCCACGGTGCCCACGGGGTAGCAATCGGACGTTGCGGTACATCCACCGATACCGACCTGCACCGCAAAACTCCCAAATGTTCCCGGCGAAAAGGCCGCGTCGGTCGCCCCAACGATCGGCTCGTTGGTATTACAATCGATCCATTGGTAGCTGGCACCGACGAGTTGCGCGGCCAGTGTATTCCCGTCGCCGCTCACTTCCACGTCCGTAGCGCCGGGCGGGCATTGGTCCATGCGCATCAGCAAGGCATCGAAGCTGCCGGCAGAAGTGAGCGTGTTCCCCGGCGGGCCGAAGTCCGTGGTGGCCGTACCCTGGAACCAGCCGGTGCTCCACAACTCGCCATCGGGTCCCAGCGCGGTCTTGAACAGGCGGGTCTGGCTGCTTCCGGTGATCACGCCGCCGCTGACCAGATCACCGGAAGCGTCCAGGGTCAACTGGAAGGCGTCCTCCACCGCTTGGAAGGTGAAGGGCAGTTCACCCGGGCCGGGATCAAGGTCGATGATCCCCGCGAAGTAGCCCGACACATGGACCTGCTCCGCCGCATCGAGCACCAAGCCGCGGGGAATGGAATATTCGGTGGTGAGGAGTGCCTTCGCCCAGACCAGGACCGCATCGGTCGTAAGGCGCATGATGAAGG
Source organism: Flavobacteriales bacterium (assembly GCA_041745875.1). Classification (GTDB taxonomy): domain Bacteria; phylum Bacteroidota; class Bacteroidia; order Flavobacteriales_F; family PHOS-HE28; genus PHOS-HE28. Next base: position 11,074 of record JBGTIB010000143.1, read on the forward strand.
CATTTCGGAAGGTGCCGCCGGAGGTGAGCAGGGTCTCGCCCGGTCCGGGATCGAAGTCGACGGTATTGCTGAACTCACCGCAGATCGCGATGTCGCCGTTGGGGTAGATCGCCAGGGCGTTGCCCTTGTCCAGGCCGGTGTCCCCCAGTTGGAGGAACCACTGGAAGGTCCCGGCTGCATTGAACTTGAAGAGGAATAGATCGTAGCCGCCGTTGGTCTGCAGTTCGCCCAGCCCCACATCCGGCGTCATGGTGGGGAAGAGCTGGAAGTTGCCGGTGAAGAAGACATTGCCACTGGCATCCACGGCCACGTCCTCGCCGTTGTCCACCGTGAACCCACCGAAGCGGTACGCCCACAGGTATCCGCCCGCGGGGCTGAGCTTCAGTACGAAGGCGTCCGCGTTGCCGAAGCTGGTGAGCGGAGCCTCGCCAGGCCCCGGATCGAAGTCCATCGTGTCCTGGAAATTGCCGGCGAGCAGGATGTTGCCAGCGGCATCCGTGGTGATGCTGTGGCCTGCATCCACGCCGGTGCCTCCCAGGCCCATCGCCCACATGCCATCGCCGTCGGGCGCGAGCTTCAGGATGAAGACGTCGTTGTTGCCATTGCTGGTCACGGGCAGTTCACCAAGCTCGAAGGTGGCCGTCTCGCGGAATTGGCCGGTGATGAGCAGATCGCCTTCGGGGGTAAGTGCCATGTCGGTAGGTAGGTCCAACTGGGTGCCACCGAAGCGCCGGGCCCAAAGGAAGTCACCATCGCGGTCCAGCTTCAGGATGAAGACATCCGCGTCGCCGTTGCTCGTCAATTCGAAGGTGCCCGCCGCGGGATCCATATCGGCCACACCGTTGAAGCGGCCCGCCACGTACACGTTGCCCGCATCATCCACCACCGTGGCCAGGCCCTGCACTTGTTCGGGTCCGCCGACGGAAAGGAAGAGATCGGGAACAGGTGTTTGGGCAAAGATGAACGCGGGGAAGAGCAGGGGGAGCAGGCGTAGCGTACGGGTCATTCTAGTGCGTGTTTTCGATGGGTTGGCAAGGTAAAACCCGTGGCCGGAACAGCCTTGCATCAGGGCCCTATCCCTTCTTCTTATCCTGCCCCAACAAATAGCCGATCGGTTCGAGTACCGGCACATGATCGCAGATCACCTTCACGATCCCCAACAATGGAATGGCCACTGCCAAACCTGCCAGCCCCCAGATGCTTTCGCCCAGCACCACCACCATGATCACCATGATCGGGCTCAGGTTCAGCTTGTCGCCCAGTATGTACGGCTGCAGGACGTAGGTCTCCACGAACTGCGTGACCACGAATGTGATCAGAATGCCCAGGGCCATCATGCCGTCCGCACCCCCCAGCAGCGCCATGCCCAGCGCGATGAAGAAACCAATGAAATTGCCGACGAAGGGCAGGAGCGAAAGAACGGCGGCCAGCGCTGCAATGATGATCGCGTGTTCGACACCGGAGATCAGCAGGCCTGTGGCGTAAAGGACGGTGAGGCACACCATGAGCACGAGCCTGCCCACCAAATATTTCTGCGATATTGCCGCAGCAGTGGAGATCAACCGGCGTGTCTCGCTCCGCTCCTCGTCGGGAACGATCTTCAGGATCGTATTGCTGAATTTATGGCGGTACAAAAGGAAGAAGAATATGTAGATGAACACCAACAGGAACGCGACCATGAAACTCATGAAGCCCATGATGAACGAGCCGGCGGCCTTCACCATGGGCTGGGCCGATGGACCGTTCTCCTGTTCCTGATCTTCCGTTCCGGGTGTAGCGTTCGCGCTTTCCGCTTCCACCTCTTCACCGCTCCCACGTTCAACGGGTTCATCCTCTTCCTTCGCACCGTTCGATCCATTGTTGACCAGGTCCAGTCCGATCTTTTGGTTCTGCTCCTGCACCGTCAATCCGGTCCTGTTCTCGATCTCGTTCTGCAACTGTTCCACCTTGGGTATCATCTGCGCTTTCATCTCCGGCCAGTCCGAAGCAAAGCTTCTCACCTGCAGACCCAGGCCACCCACCAGGGCCACGCAGAAGAGGAGGATCGCCAATGTCGAGAGCAACGATGCAAGGGCTCTGTTCAGCCCCTTTCGCTCCAACCAGTTGCACAGCGGGAGCACCAGCATGGCCAGCAATGCGGCCACCGTGAGTGGTACTAGGTATCCCTGGGCCACGACCAGTCCCCAGATCACCGCGCAAATGCCCACGATGATCAGGGTGGAATAGAGGATGAGATCGCGGGTGGTTTTTTTCATCGCTGTGGAATGAGGCTTCCATGTTGCCAGCGCGCGCGGGTATGGAGTGACCGTATACAGTACCAAGGTAGAACACCGGTATACCAGCATTGTGGACGCAGGGACCGTCTTCGCCGCTGGCGGCACACAGCCGCTGGACAGTCTGCCCTTGCACCTGGTGCTTACCTGTTGCGGGTTCAGCGCGATGGTAATTGGACGGTGCTGCCGATCGTGAAGCGGCAGGTGTGAATGGGCTGAGCGGGTTTCCTAGGCACCAACGGCATCTTCGTACCAAGACCTCCGCAGTGGTCTCCCCAAGGGGACCCATCGGTTTTTAGTTCCATTAGGTGGCGACACCCCTGACGATAACCTCCGCAGTGGTCTTCCGAAGGGGACCCTCATATGTTCGCACCGTGAACCAAGGGGCAAGCACCTGTAAGGAAGGAGCATGAGAGTTTGTGGGGACCCTAAGCAGTTCAATGAACATGCTGATCCGCAGAGATCACCTCATGCTTCTCCTTGCTCTTTAG
>JBGTIB010000144.1:0-2460 GCA_041745875.1 Flavobacteriales bacterium
CCCGAAACGCTGCTCGAAGCTAGGGATGCGTTGGCAGCGGTAGAGCCCTTCCTCAACAGTGCGGCCCTGTTGTTCAAGCATCTCCAAGTAACGCTCGCTGTAGTTGGGGTTCGACAATGGGAAGTTGGTGTGGTAGGTGAATGGAGCACCTGCGAAGGGCCGGAACTCGGCAATGCTATCGGCAGAACATTCCAGGCTGTACACCCGCTCCGGACCGCCGATCAAGTAGTTCTGCCCCGAGGCATGGTCCACCGCATGCACGAATGACAAGGCATCCTCCTGTGTATCGCTGGCCACCACCCCACGCACGATCGCCGTTACCGGCAGGCCGCTCAACGCGCATTCCAACTGCATGAGGATGTTGCAGTTGATCGAGACCCCATCCTTGTTCATGCCCGTGATACCGAGGTGGCCGGGGATCGTGAGCAGCATCATGTCGCGACCGTTCTCCGGTTCGCGGATGCGTACCACGGTCTGGAAGCCGTGGAAATACTCGGGGATGTCCATGTTCTGCGCTGCGATGGCGGGGCCGTTGGCGTGCCGGTCCACGCCGATGGAACTGCACTTGTGGACACTGAATCGCACTGCGTTGAAGAAGTACTCATCGCCAAGTTGATGCATCCAGATGCTGGCCTCGTCCAGACCGGAGCCAGCTGCAATGCCTTGGACCTCTTCTAGCAATTCCGGTGTCCATCGCCGCATGGCCTCCACATACCCGGTCCCTTTCAGAAAACGGTGGATGAAGGTATCGGCCTGGAGCCCGGAGTATTCGGCGATGTCGTCCTTCAGCAGGGCGATCACAGCGTGGATGTCGTCGCGCAACAGTTGTCCATGGGCAAAGCCGCGTTCGTATGCGGTGCCATGCAGGTCGAGGTAGCGCAGGCTGCTGTCGGCCAGGAAGTGGAGCGTGGAAACTGGTGGGTCAATGGCTTCGCCTTTCTCTGGAACAACGCAAGCGGCTGCGAACAGTGGAAACAGAAAGAGCAGGAGTGTCCTTGGCTTCATACCGTCAGCACCTTCAGCCACTTCTTCAGCAGCGCAGCATCCACATCGGCCAGCGTTCTCAGCTTGATGTGGCGCATGTCCTTGCCAGTGCCTTCCAGCCGTCCATCGGGGTCTGGCAATTTGCTCGCCCCGGTGAAGCAGAAGCTCACGTGGGCCTTGGCACTCTTCAGGTAGGCGAAATCCTTGGTGGTGCGAAAGACCGGGCGACTCCACCGTAACACCCGGCACGGTGGTGTGGGTCAACTCGCGCACGGCCGTCATGATGGCGAGTTGTTCCAGGGAAGCCTTCGAAATGTATTCAGTGACCGAGGGATGCATGGGTGGCAAGGTAGCATCTCAGCCCAGGAGCTCCTTCCCGCTCACATCCACCACGAACCTCCCCCGCAGGAACTTCCGCCCCAGCAGTACCTGGTACTTCATGTCGCTGCGGTCGAAGAGGGTGAATTGGGTACGCACGGTGTGGCTTCCCAAACGTACGCGGGTGCTGATCAGGTAGCGGCGGCTCACCTCGCCGTTGCTGCTTTTTACGGACACCCGCTTGTAGGCCTTGAACACTTTGGTCTTTCGGGTGCCGCCCATTTGGAATACCACGGCCAGCTGTTTCACGCCATCCACGGTGCGTACACGCAGACGCTGGTAGTGCAGGGCGCTACGGTAGGCCCCGGTGTCGATCTTGGCTGCCACGCGTGCAATGCCCAGACCCGGCAGGGCGATGTGCTCCGTACGGCCGATGGTGGTGGGGTGGGGCATGACGATCGGGGGCCAAAGTAACCGGTGGGGTCAAGTTCGGACCCGGGCCGCGTTCAATGCTTTTAACAGTGCATTGGGTGCTAAGCCCTTGGTACAACGTTTGGATCGGTCACCTTTGTACCACCTGCCACCGGGCAGGCACAAGCTGACCCCGCCATGACCCGCATCCTCACCATCGCGCTAAGCGCCGCTCTGCTGCTCGCATGCACTACCACACCACACCATGCCACCGCACAGGATGGCATGAAGTCCTTCGGTGCTCCGATCACGCCCGAGGGTGCCATCAGCACCGAGGACTTCGTGAAAGCCATGAGCACCACCGACAGCCTGAACACCAAACTGGAATGTGAAGTGATCTCCAGTTGTGTGGTGAAGGGCTGCTGGATGGACGTGAAACTGCCCGATGGCAACCCGATGAAGGTACGCTTCGTGGACTACGGTTTCTTCGTACCCAAGCAGGGTTTGGAGGGCAAGCGTGCCATCCTACAGGGCACCGCCACACGCGAGACCTTCGATGTGGCCACCCTGCGACACTACGCCGAGGATGCCGGCAAGAGCAAGGAGGAGGTCGAGCAGATCACCGAGCCCAAGCACAGCCTCACCTTTCTGGCGGACGGCGTGCTGATCACCGAGTAGCGCCATGCGCATGTTATCTGCATGGCCACGGCCCGGGGCATTGCTCCGGGCCGTGTGCTGTTCAGTGCT
>JBGTIB010000145.1:0-1931 GCA_041745875.1 Flavobacteriales bacterium
GCGGATTTTGGAGTGGGGAAGTAAGAAAGGCTGAAGGAAGAACGCTGAATGTGATGATGCGTTGTTCGTTGTCAGTTGTCCGGCCCACGTTCACGGTTTCATTCTTCATACCTGAACCAACTTCCACCGACCCCTACGGAATAGGAAAGCGCTCAAAACCGCCAACGCACTCTCGCTAATGGCGATCGAAGCGAACACCCCATTGGCGCCCCAACCCAGGGTGCGGGATAGGAACCAGGCCAGCGGTATCTCCAATATCCAAAAGCAGATGATGTTGATCCACGTAGGTGTGAGCGTATCGCCTGCACCATTGAACGCCTGCACCAGCACCATCCCGTAGGCGTAGAAGAAGTAGCCCAACGTAATGATGCGCAATGCCTCGATGCCGTAGCGCGCAACAATGGGGTCGGTGGTGAAGAAGTGCATGATCCATGGCGCGGTACCCCAGAAGAAGAGCGCCACCCCGATCATGAACAGCATGTTGTAGTGACCAATGAGCCATACACTGCGCTCGGCCCGGTCCGGCTGTCTTGCGCCGAGGTTCTGTCCAACCAAGGTGCTCGCCGCGTTGGCCATTCCCCAGGCCGGCATGATGCTGAACATGATCACCCGGATCGCGATGGTGTACCCCGCCACTGCCGCACTGCCGAACACCGCCACGATACGGACCAGGAAGACCCAGCTCAGCGACGGAATGATGAACTGCGCCACGCCACCCGCGCTCACCTTCAAAATGGTCCACATCACAACAGGATCCAACCGCATCTCGGAACGCAGCAGCGCGATGCGTCCTGCTGGCCGCGACATCGCCCACAGCTGGTAAAGCACCGCCGTGCCGCGACCGATCGTGGTGGCCACCGCAGCACCCGTCACACCCATCTCGGGGAATGGTCCCAGACCGAATATCAGCAAGGGGTCGAGAATGAGGTTGATGCCGTTGGCGACCGCCAGCACACGCATGGCCATGGCCGCATCGCCCGCGCCGCGATAGATGGCGTTGTTCACGAAGAGCAGCAGGATCACCACGTTGCTGGCGAACATGATCTTCGTGTATCCGGTGCCTTGTGCCAGTACACCTGCTTCCGCACCCATCAGCTGCAGTATGCGCTCGGCATATAGGTAACCCGGTACGGCGATCAATAGCCCAATGACGGTGGCCAACAGGATGCCTTGCATGGCCGAACGCGATGCGCCCCTGTTGTCGTGTTCACCGGTACGCCGTGCCACCACAGCCGTCACGCCCATGCCCAGTCCCCAGGCAAGGGAGTATATGATCATCATCACGCTCTCGGTGAGGCCCACCGTCGCGATGGCATCGGTACCCAGCCGGCTCACATAGAAGGCATCGACCAGCGCGAACACGCTCTCCATGCCCATCTCCAGCACCATGGGGATGCTGAGCAGCACGATGGCCCGGCGCATCCCCATGCGGGTGAAGTCCTGATCTTCGCCACCACGGATGGCATCGCCAATGAGTTTGAAGAAGGCGCGAAAAGTCACAGGGAAAACGTTTCAGGGCCGGGTATGACGCGCAAAGGGGCGGCGAAGTTACCCGGGTGGATCATTCGACCTCTTTCTTGATGCACACCGCCTGCGGCGGGCATACAAGTTTGAACCGCAGATCAACGCAGATGGACGCTGATAAAAGCCATTCTACACATCGGACCAATGGATGTCGGACCAAGGTGTATCGGGGTCATCCGCGTCCATCAGCGTCCATCTGCGGTTGGTTCAATGAATTGTGAAAGAGGTCTATTCATGTTGACAGGCATCGAAAGGTCTTGTGATGACCGATCCGTTGTTCGACATCCGACATGTACTTGTTCAAACCCGGCCCGTTCCTTGCCTGCCGCCCGCGACCTACCCCGGTAACTTTGCACCCCATGGAACGCTCTCCCTTACGCCTGCTACTAATGTTGCTGATCACTGTC
>JBGTIB010000146.1:0-28245 GCA_041745875.1 Flavobacteriales bacterium
CCCCATCACCATTCCAACGGACACCGAGAGCGACTACGAAACGCGCGACCGGTACAAGATCCGCGCACACCTGCTGCCGATGGTGCAGCCGGACAGGGACTTCCGGCATGTCACCGCCCATGGGGTTTCCTCCAACATCGATTTCAAATGGATCGCCAACCACCAGATGCGCGCAGCGCTGTTCGGGTCGCGCGTGCTGGCCGAGGAGTACGATGCGCTTTTCGAAACGGGCTTCGGTGAGTATGTGCGCCTGGCCGCAGGCGATCATCTGGGCCGCGTTATCGATGGTGCCAACCAGGGGAACTGTTTCCAGCAAGCCGAGCAGCAGGTGCTGGAGTTCTATGCCCGGGATATCAAGGCCAACCTGGAGAACCCCAAGGTGTACCTGATGAGCGATGTGCTCGGCGACATCCTGGCGCATGTGCTCCAGAGCAATTGTGTGTCCGGCTTCGGGACCGCCCAGATAACGCCACCCGACTTCGCGCAGATCCTGGAACGCGCCGTGCTGCGTTTTGTCGAATTCCCGCAGGTGCGCGTATTCCCCGTGCCGAGTCCACCCTTGGGCACCAACGTGCGCCCCTTCCCTTTGGTGGGAGGCATTGGTGGCAGCGGATTCTCCGGGCCGGTGCTTGGCGTTGTAACGCACACCCAGCCTGTGGCGGAGCCTGCCATCCCCGGCCTGCCCTCGGAATTTCGGAGTATTTTCGCGGGCGTAATCCACGGCGATGGTACGCTAACCGGTGTGGCCTCCGCCATGATCGGTGATGGACAGGTTCGGGAATTCCCCGTCACCATCCAGATCCAAGAAGAGGAAATATTCATAGACCCACTTACAGAACCGCTTGGCGAGGTCGTGCAGCAGAACGAGAACGGCGCGATCCGCTCGCAGGCTGTCCTCACTAGCCTATCATACAGTGTACCCTATGAGTTCGCGATGCAGAATCCCGATGCGTCGGGAACGGTGCTGGAGTTGGCTCTATTGTGCATGCTTGCCCTCACAGAAGAACAAGTGATGAGCGATGAGGATTTCGAAGCAGCTTACAATGCCTGTATAGCACTATTGGATACGACAAACACGACGGATCTGCCTCTTACCAACCCTGTCGCCGATGACCAGGTAGTGATAAATAGCGATGCGTTCTTAGGCACAGGCTGCGCAGAGGTCCCTGCATTCGGCAGGAAGTACGAGATGATATCCACTGCCTTCCTGCTTGTACCCGGGCTTTCCGTGGTCGGCAAAGCGTTAAGCTCCTACCAAGGCTTCAATTGCTCGCTGGACCCCAATGAGAAGTACGGCCCCGGCGATAACGACGAGAACATCTGGGTGCGCACCGGCACCGAATTCGCCTACAGCATCAGCTTCGAGAACGACCCGATAGCGACCGCACCCGCACAGGACGTGGTGGTCTACGACCAGATCGATACCGATGTGTTCGACATCAGCACATTCCGTTTCGGTGGTGTGCAGGTGGCCGGTGATGTGTTCATCGATTTGGAGGGCGACGATTTCGACGGGCTATACCTGCACGACCTGCGCCCCCGCATCGACAACATTCTGATGCTGCGCACCCAGGTGAACGAACAAAGCGGCCTGGTCTCCTGGACCTTCCGCACGCTGGATACCCAAACCATGTCGCCCACCGAGGATGCCTTCGCCGGTTTCCTCCCGCCCAACGACACGGTGGGCACCGGCACCGGTGCAGTGAGCTTTACGATCGACCCAAAGAGCACCGTGGTATCGGGCGACAGTCTGCGCAACCAGGCGGAGATCATTTTCGATGTGGCCGATCCCATCCTCACCTCGGTCTGGCTGAACATCCTGGACGATGTGATCCCCGCCAGTTCGGTGGATGCCCTGCCCCCCACTTCCGTGGATCCCGAGTTCCAGGTGAGCTGGACCGGCGAAGATGCCGTGGGCGTGATCGATCGTTACGAGCTCTACTCCTCGCTCAACGGTGGCCCCTTCGTGCTGCTGGGCACCTTCACCGGCAACGGGCCGCTGGACCTTACCGGCGTGGAAGGCAGCAACTACCGCTTCTACACACGCGCCATCGACAAGGCCGGCAATCGTGAGGCTGTACCGGATGATGAGTTCGATACGGAGATCACCATCATCGGCACCGGCATCGATGAGGTTGACCGGCCGGTGCCCACCCTGCTGTGCTTCCCCAACCCGGCCAGTGAGCTGCTTACCGTGGTGGTGGATCATGTTGATCAACTGCAAAGCTACCAGGTGCAGGACGTGAAGGGCCGCATGGTGGCGCAGGGTCGCCCGGTGGCACAAAGCCGTTTCGACATCCCCGTGCAAGGCTTGGCGCCAGGGGTTTACTACGTGGTGGTGTTCGGCAAAGAGGCACAGCAAAGTATCCGCTTCGTGAAGCAGTAAGCAGTACAGCAGTACGGATCTATTCAAGGCGGGCGCCCCGGTTTTGCCGGGCGCCCGCAGGTTCCGTCCTTCACCAAGGTCAAAAGTGCCACTGACTGCACACGGAGACACCGAGGATATCGGACCAGCTCTGCTCACCTTCTCCGTGTCTCCGTATCTCCGTGTGAGCGGGATCGTCAGACCCCCATCCTTGCATGCACCTTGCCCGATCTCAGTAACTTGCCCGGATCACCTCCGTGGCATCCGGAGTTCTGGTCCCCATTTGCATGAACATCAGGTTATTCAAGCCGAGCGTCGGTGAAGAGGAGTTGCAACTCATACGGGAAGCCTTCGATCGTTCGTGGATCGGACTGGGGCCCATGGTGGAACAATTCGAATCTGAATGGCAGCGCTACATCGGGGCCGAGAGTGCTATCGGCGTGAACTCCGCCACGGCAGCCCTGCACCTTGCCCTGGCATCCTTCCGCTTTCCCGAAGGCAAAAAGGTGCTGGTGCCTTCGCTCACCTTCGCCGCCACCGCCACGGCCGTGCTCTACAACCGCCTGATCCCGGTATTCGTGGACAGCGACCCGGTGACGCTGGGGATGGACCTCGATGACCTGGACCGCAAGTACACCAAGGACTGTGTCGCGGTGATACCCGTGCATTATGCAGGGCATCCAGTACGCATGGAACGCCTGATGCCCTGGGCCCGCGAACGTAAGCTGAAGGTGGTGGAGGACTGTGCGCATACCGCCGGCTCCATGTACCAGGGGAAAATGCTGGGGACCTGGGGCGATATCGGTTGCTTCAGTTTCGAGGAGAAGAAGCTGATGACCACCGGCGATGGCGGCATGATGGTGACACAGGACCCCGAGTTGTTCAAGGATGTGCGGGCCATGCGTTGGGTGGGCATCGACAAGGACAACTGGAAAAGTGCCCAGCGCTATACCGGCACGGACCGCGATGCCATGCACTGGTTCTACGAGATCAATGTGCTCGGCTACAAGTACAACATGAACGACCTGGCCGCGTCCATCGGTATCGCGCAACTGCGCAAACTGCCGGGCATGAACCAGCGTCGATCGGAGTTGATCCGACAATACCTGGATGGGCTGGCCGCGATCAGGGAAGTGGCTCCGCTCCTACCCTTCGAACCCGAAGCGTACGGCTACCAGATGTTCGGCATCCGTGCCGACCGCCGCAATGCACTGGCACTGCACCTCAAGTCGAAAGGGATCGCCACCGGCTGCCATTACACGCCGCTGAGCATGCAGCCCCTGTTCGCGCCATGGGGCGGCACAACGCCTTACATCGAAGCAGAGCATGAGCGCTTCATCACGCTGCCCTTGCATGCCGAACTCAGCAACGCCGAGGTGGAATACGTGGTGCAGGAGATCGCCAATGGTGTGCGGGCATGAAGAAGGACCTTGTCATATGGGGTGGCACGGGCAACTTCAAGGTGCTGTGCGAGTTGCTTTCCGACACATACCGCATCATCGGCTATTTCGACAATGATCCAAAGGTCAACGAAACGTACAACGGCATTCCCTGCCTGGGTGGCGAAGGAAAGTTACCGGCATGGGTGGCGCTAAGGCACGGTGTGGAAACGTGCGCCATCGTTAGCATCGGCCACGGCAATGGTGCTGCACGTTCGATGATACATGAGTTGCTCGTGGGCCTCGGCCTGGAAGCGATCACCGCAGTGCATCGCACGGCCTTCGTGGCCAGCAATGCGCTCGTGGGCGAAGGCAGCCAGGTCTATGCCATGGCCGCCATTTGCGCCGAGGCAAGGATCGGCCGGTGCTGCATCGTGAACACCGGCGCATCCGTGGACCATGAAAGCGTACTGGAAGATGGTGTGACGGTTGGCCCGGGCGCCGTCATTGCAGGATCGGTACACGTGGAACGGAACGCGGACATCTATTCGGGGGCGGTCATACTGCCACGGATCAGGATCGGTGAAGGTGCCGTGGTGGGTGCCGGTGCCATCGCCAGGCATGATGTCGATCCCTGGACCGTGGTGGTGGGCAATCCGGCGCGGGTGCTTAGAAAGCGTGACGCATGAAATGCCTGTTGCTTGCACCACTGCGCTATCCGTTCATCGGTTCGATCACCGCTGGCATGGAGGCACTGGGCATGGAATACAAGGCGGTGGATCACCAGGACTTCTTCTCCGCACGGGTCAACGCACTATACAACGGCTACACTTCCCTGCCCCGCAAGGTGCGGTCCCTGTGGGAGCAACCTTACGTGGACAAGACCAACCGGGAGTATCTGCGCATCTTCGAGGAATACCGGCCCGACCTGGTCCTCATCTACAATGACCAGTTGATCCAGCCCGATACGCTGGATGCCTTCAAGACCAAGTCCAAGATCGCCTTCTTCCTGGGCGACAACCCGCTGTACACACCCACCAACATCCACAACCTCAGCATCCTGTACCGCTCGGACCATACGATCGTGCCGGACAGCATGTGGCGAAGCCAACTGATGCGCATGGGGATCGACAACGTGCATTTCGATTGCTTCGGCATCAATGAAGCGCTGTATCATCCGATGGAGGTATCGTCGGAACAGCGGGCGGAATTTGGATCCGATCTGGCCTATGTGGGCAGTGCGAGCAAGACCAACTGGGGTTACAAGCGCGCCATGTTCCTCCATCTCTTCAGCGACCTGGACCTGAAGGCGTACATCAGCGGAAGCGGTATGGAACGCTGGTACCCGTCGTTCCCAGGCCTGGCGGAGAAGATCCATGTCCATGAACGATTCGATGTGGCCTTCAACAACCTGCTGTACAACTGCAGCAAGATCGCGCCGGTGGAACAGGTCCCTTCCCTCTTCCACGGCATACACGTCCGGGTCTTCGATGCGCTCGGTGCGGGGATCCTGCCCTTGTGCGAGGAAAGCGCGGACATGGAGCGGGTGTTCGTCGGCTTGGACCTGCCCATGATCCGGGACTACCGTGAAGCCGCTGAACTGGCGAAGCATTGGATAGCGGATGACAAGGCACGCCAGGACCTGGTCGCTGCGATGCGTGCGCGCGCCAATGCGGAACATGCACCCGTCCTGGTCATCCAGCGGATGATGGAACACCTGTTTCCCACATGGCACTGAAGTTCGCCAAGCTCGCGAGCCTGATCATCGTGGCCATCGTTGCCACGTACTTCGGACCGAAGGCCTTGTCCTCGCTGTTCTACATCGGGGTGGTGATCGCCTACCTGTACTCCAAGGACGAAGTGATCTGGTTCACGTTCTTCTTCGTGATCTCCGATGGCTTCCTCGGCTTCTTCAACAATTACGAAGCGGTGGTCTCCATCATTCCAGGCCTGCCCGAAGTGGAGGTCGGTCACCTGTACGTGGTGGGCACTATCTTCAAGGTCCGCAATGCCGAGGGCAAGGCGCAGGGCACCTTCTTCGATCGCCTGCTGCTGGCGATGGCGGCGTACGTGATCTTCCTGATCCTTCAAGGGTATGCCATCGGCGTCACACCCGAGATACGTGCCCACTTCCGCATCCTGAAGTTCGTATTACCCCTGGTGCTCTTCTACACCATCCCCCGCATCTTCACCAGCAGGCAGATGTATCGGGAGACCTTCGAGCTCTTCATTCCCTTCGCCTTCCTCGCCTTGTTCGCGCAGGTGTTCACTGTGGCGACGGGGCTGGCACCATCACAATTCGCGGGGGTTCGGCAGGACCTGTGGTTCACCGATGTGTACGAACGCGGCCAGACCTATCGTGGCTTCTACAGCACCGGCATGGTGCTCATCTCCTTCTTCGGTGCCCTGTACTATTCCACGGTGGACCCCACCTCGCGCAAACGGGTCCTGTACCTGGCCGTGATCGTGGCCAACTTCCTGTCCGCATTCCTTTCCGCCACGCGGGGCTGGGTGCTTGGCTTCACGGTGATCCTGCTGTTGCACTCCGTGTTCGTGGCGGGCCTGAAAGTTCATCGCATCGCCCTGGTCGCTGTGGTCGGTACTGTGTTGATGTTCGGACTGTTGCAGGTGCCAGCGGTGCAGAAGCAGTTCTCCGGTGCGGCCGATCGCATCCTCACCATCGGACTGCTGGCCAAGGGCGACGTCACCGCCGGTGGTACGCTGGAGCGGCTTGATCGGCGGGCCCCGCGCGTGATCAACAAGTGGAAGGCATCACCACTGACGGGCTGGGGATTCTCGGACGACTTCAAGGCGTACGGCGATTCCCATGTGGGGAACCACAATGTGCTGCTGCATTCCGGGATCATCGGTGCCGTGCTCATGGTGCTGTTCCTCGGCTTCTTCTCCTGGACGTTGATGATGCGCAGCATGACCTCCAACATCGGTGATCCGAACGGGCGGGGACTGCTGCTCTTCCCGATCTTCCTGCTGGGTTGGTTCATGATCCACTCCTCCTCGGGCCAGCAGTTCATGTTCTATGGCGAACTGGGTGTCACCCTCCCGCAAGCCTTGTTCTTCAGCTTCGGGTCCTTCTGCTACTGGGATCATTTGAAGAACGGGTAGCTCACGTGATCCATGAAAGGCTCCCAGGAAACACACGGCGCGGAACGTCCGGTACACTACGTGGTCTGGACCTCCACGCCGGGTGGCATGGAAAGCTTCGTGACCGCTTATGCGCAGCACTTCAAGCCATTGCGCAAAGTCCATCTCTTCAGTGCAAGACCGTCCGCCAACCTGCTATCCGGCGCGGTGGATGGCTTCTCGCAGGGTTCACACAGCAACCTGAGCCTGTACCGCAACTTCTACAGCTATTGCCGCAGGCACCGCAAGGACCTGTTCCATCTGCTTAACAGTGGCCCGGTCATGCTGCTGCTCGCGCTGCTCGCTGGTGTGCGTTCGCCCATCTATCACATCCATGGTACGGTGTATTGGAAGGGTACACTTTCCAAGTGGGCCTACCGCTTTGTATGGCGGCTCACACTTCCGTTCAAGGTGGTGTTCATCGCCAACTCCAGGTACAGCGCGCAGCTGTTCAGGGAACGGGCGATCCCCGTGCAGCCACGGGTGGTGTACAATGGCATTGAAAGCGCGCCGTTCATCGCAAGCCGTCGCCCCAGGACAGCATTGAAGCGCATGTGCTACGCCGGACGTCTGGCGCCTGGCAAGAACGTTCATCTGGTACTCCAGCTTTACAACGCGTTGGCCGCAAGCAACGATGATATTGAACTGCACATCGCCGGAACGGGAAGCCTGGAGCAGAAGCTCATGGATAAGGCACTGGGCAGTCCATTTCGCCGGCGTATTTTTTTCCATGGATGGATCGGCGATATGGCGGACTTTTACAGCACGATGGACCTGATGGTCTTCCCCAGCGCACATGAATCGTTCGGCAATGTGCTCGTCGAGGGGCTGATGAACGGCCTGCCCGTATTGACCAGCGATGTGCCGGTGTTCGAAGAGATCCATGGCGACAAGGACATGTTCTGCATCGGCTCCCCTTCCGATCCGCACACTTTCGACGACAACTTCAACCGCGCGATCAAAACTTTCGATGAGCTGGCCCAAAAGGCCTACGCCCTATCCGACAAACTCGCAGCGGCTTTCAGCATGGAAGATCACCTGCGCGCCATAGCCAAGGCCTATGAGGAACGATAGCCCGCTCGTCACCTACTACCATTCCGTGGCACCGGCCGTGTTCCCGGGCTGGTCGCTCAACTTCCTCACGATGGAGATGGTGCGCTTCGAGGACCAGATGAAGTACATCATGGGGCGCGGGTGGAAGCCCATCTTCCTGGACGAATGGTGGCAGATCAGGAATGGCAAGGCGCACTATCGTGGCAACGAGATCTGCATCACTTTCGATGACGGCCTGCTGGACAATTGGGTCTATGCCTACCCCATCGTCAAGAAATACGGACTGAAGATGACCGTGTTCGTCTGTCCCGAACTGATCGAAGCGACGGACCGCGTCAGGCCCACCCTGGAGGACGTGTGGGAAGGGCGCAACAAGGAGCATGAACTGGTTGGACTTGGACACCTCTCCTGGGGTGAGTTGCGGGCCATGCAGCGCTCCGGCCATGTGGATATTCAATCGCACACGATGAGCCATGCGAAGTTCATCGTTTCCGATGCGCTCCGCGGTTTCCATTACGGCGGCTTCCCGGGGCACCACCCCACCGTGAACAGCTATACGCTCGAGGAGAAGCCCTACTACATGAGCGACAAGGATCATCACACACGGGTCCCATGGGGCACCCCGCTGTTCGAAGAGACATCGTCGGTGATCGCGCATCGCAAGCGGATCAACGAGTCGTTCTACACCGAGGCACGGGCGTTGGCCGGTGAACATGATCTTGCACGCGAGGATGAACGCAAGGCTTATGAGGACAGGGTCCGTGAATTGCACCAGCGTTACAAGAAGGATGGAACGCTATTGCTTCCGCATGGGACCTTCACCGATCATGTGGAGCGGGTCGAGTATGAGATCATCGGATCGAAGCGCGTGATCGAAAAGGAGCTGGACAAACCGGTGGAGTTCCTATGCTGGCCGCATGGTGACAACAACCTGTCCACCCATGCTATCGCCAAAGAGGCCGGCTACCTGGCCACCACCGTGGGTGGGCAGCACTATCAAGTTCATCAGAAAGACCGCATTCCACGGATCGGCACCGATTGGCCCATCGGAAACCGCTTGGCACGCCTCAAGTTCCAGTACAAGATGGCCAGGCACTTGGGCCAGGAGCCCTATCACTCCATCGCCCAGCTGAACGACCTGAAGAACAGGATGCTCAACCGATCGTGATGTTCTTCCACGTGGCATACGAGGCAGGGGCAGGGTTCACCATGAAAGTGGAACCCGGCTGCCAGGTGCATCGATCCTTCCCTCTGGCACATGGCGCGCGCCTGGAGTTGCTCGGCGATCCCATCATCCGGGATGCGGGTTCAATGGCGAATGCCATCATGGACAAGCACGGCGCCCTGGACCTGGGCAGGCTTTTCACCGAAGTGCCCGGGCACTATTACTGGTTCCTTTGGAGTGGCGACGTTCTCGAATGCGGCTCTTCCTTCAGTGCCATACTTCCGGCGTACCACTGTGCGGTGAATGGACGGATCGACATCTGTTCCTCCTCCTTCCATCTGGCGCGTGAACATGCGCTCCTGGCGGACGACCGCAGCTATCTCCTGGAACGCGAACTCTTCAACTACCCGCTCTTCCAGCGCACGCCATGGAAGGCCATCCAGTTGCTGCCGACCAACAGCAAGTTGATGGTACGGGCGAACAAGGTGACGTTGGAACGGTCCTTCGCGATCGAAGAACATTTTGGTGATGGGAGCAACTCATCCATTGCCGCATTGGATGAATTGTGCGATGTATTCAAGTCTGAATGCGACCTCCAGCTACCCAGGGAACGTTTCGCATTGTCCTTTACCGGGGGCTTCGACGGGCGCACATTGCTGGGTGCGGCGTTGGCCCTTGATCGCAAGGACTTCTACACGTATAGCTTCGGGAACGCGGGTGAGTCAGACCTCACGCTCCCTGAAGAACAGGCCCGGGCATTGGGTATCACGCACCTACCGATCCTTTTGGACGATGCCTACCTGAAGGAACATGCCTTCCGTTCGGCCATCGCGTTCATGACCCTTAGCGACCACAACGGCAACCTCGGCAGGCCGCACTACCACTTCGCGGCGCAACGCCTCGCCACAACAACCGCAACCATCATCACAGGGAACTTCGGCAGTGAGTTGTTCCGCGCCATGCACAACCCCGGCGTCATGATCAGCAGCATGCTAATCCGCATCTTCCAGGACCCCGATGGGCCGTGGCAGGAGGACCTGCTTGCGGAAGCGGGGCCGGAGTTCCAGCGCGAGGCGGCACAGCTGATATCCGAGATCGAGGAATACCTGAGATCCACCGAGGGTCTGGACTTGTCCGGGCGTTTCTACCGTTTCGTGTTCGAGGAGGTGTTCCGCAAGTACTTCGGGCCGGAGATCATCGTGCAAAGTCACTTCCTCCGCAACCGTACGCCTTTCCTGTCACTGCGCTTCATTCAGGCGCTCCATGGCACGGTCTGGGCCGGTGTGCATGCACGGCTGTTCGAGCAGAACAAGCTGCGGCGCATGAAGGGCCAGGTGTTCTATGCCGCCTTTCTGCGACGGGCCGAGCCACGGCTGTACAGCATGCCCACCAACAAGGGCTACACACCTGCGGAGGTGCTGGAGCATTGGAAGTTGCCGATGCTTGCCGCCAAGGTGGGTTTGAAACAACTGTTCCCCAAGCGCGAGGAGGACTCCAATGCCATGGCCTCCTTCCACCGCATGCACTACCAGGCACTGGCGGCGCATTACGGATCGAACGACCTTCGCGGACCGCTAAGCGATGAGGACGACCATGGCGCCGACCGGATCCGGAAGTTGTCCAACCACGGCGCGTGGCATGCAGCCCTCAAGGTGAATGAAGTGGTTCCCACCGGTGAATGACCGCAGCTCCGAATGAACGGGTCCCCAACATTCCAACTGACACGGCCTGCCTCCGATCCTTCCGTGTGGAAGGAACTCGCAGCGCTGTGGCAACGTGGAACGCAAAGTTGCCCGTTCCAATCGCCGGGGATCCTGCGCTACTTCAGCGATGCCACGGAGGAGGAAACGCTCGTCCTCGCATGCAAGCGCGACGGCTCACTGCACGCGGCCGTAGTGCTGAAGCTGGACCAGGGCGGCAAACTCTCCTTTCTCAGCGACCTGAAGACCGACTTGAACCGCTTCCTGTTCGATCCAGTATGCAGCGCACTGGACAAGGCCGGCTTCTTCGATTTCATCCTCGGCACCATCAAGGAGCAGCGCTGGTCGTGGACCTTGAACAACCAAGCCACCGAGGAGGATCACACCGCTTTGCTTGAACTGCGCGCGGAGGAAGCCGGGCTGTACAACCTGGGCATCCTGCATTCGGCGCGCCCCGTGGTCGAGGCCGCAACACCTGCGGAACTCTATGCGCATGTCCATGGCTTCCGGGAATTGCGATACCGGGTGAACCGGCTTGTGAAACAGCCCGGCACCACCTTCGAAGTGTTCACGGATGATCGGGAGTTGGATGCATGGACGGATGCTTTCTGCAACGTGCATATGCTGAAATGGTCCGGCACCCCTACCCCTTCCAGTTTCCGCGATCCGGTACGGCGCGAGTTCCTGCGGGGTTGTTTGAAAGCTTGGAACGCTGACGGCTTGCTGGTGCGCTTCTCCATCCGCTCGGGCGCTGAACGGATCGGCTTCGTGGTGGGCCTTCGCAACGGCGATACGCTCATTCACCACTCCACCACCTACCACCCCGAGCATGCGCGCGCCAGTCCGGGCAAGGCCTTGATCCATGCCATGGCGGAATGGATGTCCGGTAACGGTTTCAGGACACTGGACTTCGGCGATGGACGGGAGGAGTACAAGTACTCGGTGGCCACAGGCGAACGGCCGATGAAGCGGATCTTCATAAGCACAAAGTCCGACCTGGCCTACATCCTCTCAACATCGGTCATCCGCACCGTCAACAGCAGTCCGCGGCTGTACGGGATCTACCAGAAGCACATCAAGAAGCTGCTGAAAAGCTGATCACCATGGAGGCTACCAGCGCCATTATAGGGGAACGGGACCTTCATCGCCTGGCCATCCTTCGCAATGAGATGGTCGGTGACCACCTCAACTGGATCAGGGCATGCGATGAGATGGTTGAGCATGTTGCCTATGCGGTCGTCGACATCACGACCGATGATTGGATGGAGCGCATCCTGGAAGGTGGGTTCGATGGACTGCTGACACAACCCACGGGCTGGTCCTCCGCATTCAAGACCCTCTATGACGAACGCACGGCCATACTCGCCAACGTGCTCGGCCTGCCGCTCTATCCATCCTACACCGAGATCACGATCTACGAGAACAAGAAATTCCTTTCCTACTGGTTGAAGGCGAACCGCATTCCCCACCCCGGAACGCATGTGTTCTACCATCAACGGGAAGCCTTGAAGTTCATTGAGCGGGCGCACTTCCCCTTGGTGGGTAAAACCAACATCGGCGGTGGTGGCAGCGGTGTGCGGATACTGCACTCGGCGGATGAGGCCAAGGGTTACTTGAGCCGGACATTCTCACGCCGGGGTGCGCCCCGATCCGTTGGGCCGAAATGGCGCAAGGCCGGGTTCGTGGGCCGGGCCATACGTAAACTGAAGAACCCCGCAGCCCTGCTGGACAGGCTTCAACAGTATCGGACCATGCGGGATGAATCGCAACACGACTTCGTCCTGCTCCAGGACCATGTCCCCCATAAATTCGAGTGGCGGGTGGTACGCATCGGCGACTCCTTCTTCGCACACAAGAAACTGATGCTGGGTGAAAAAGCAAGCGGTAGTCTGTTGAAGGAGTATGGCGACCCGCCATTGGACCTGCTGACCCGGGTGAAAGAGATCACGGACAAGCACGGACTGTACTCCCAGGCCGTTGACCTTTTTGAAACCCGTGATGGCGGCTATTTGGTGAATGAGATGCAGTGCATTTTCGGCCAGTCCGACCCACACCAAATGCTGGTAGGCGGTGTACCGGGACGGTACCGCCATTCGGACGGGAAATGGATCTTCGAGGCCGGTGACTTCAACAAGTACGAGAGCTACCTGCTCCGCCTTCAATACTTCCTGGGAACCTTGCCTCCAAAGGGCAGCAATGCAGCTGCGCAGCAGTCGACGACCTGAGGTTCGGATGAAGGTCCTGTTCGTGCATAGCGGCAATTCAACACGATTTCCCGTATCGCCCTTCCTGGCGTCCCAGGCGGCATCGTTGCGCGAGAAGGGCGTGGAAGTGGAATACTTCCCTGTGGTGGGCAAAGGCTTCGGCTACCTGAAGAACATCGGCCCGTTGCGTCGGAAGATCAGGACCGAAGTCCCGGATGTCATCCACGCACATTATTCCTTGTGTGGTTGGGTGGCCGTGCTGGCCGGTGGTGGCAGGCCGATCGTGCTAAGCCTGATGGGCGACGACGCCCAGGGTACCTTCCTCGCCAACGGACGACGCGCGCTCAAAAGCTGGTTCTTCGTGGTGCTGACCTGGTTGGTGCAGCCTTTCGTGGATGCCATCATCTACAAATCGAAGAACCTGTTGGGAGCTATCTGGCGCAATCGCATTGCACACTGGATCCCCAATGGTATCCGGCTGGACCAGTTCAAGCTCCATGAGACAGACCTTCGCGGCGAAATGGGACTGGACACGCACAGGAAACACGTGCTCTTCCTGGGTGATCCCGATGATCCCAACAAGAACATTGCCCTTGCCCGGACCGCGATCGAACATTTGGGCAGATCGGATGTGGAGTTCCACGCGATCCACGGCATACCGCACGACATGGTGGTGAAGTACCTGAACTGTGTGGACGTGTTCGTACTCTGCTCTTTCGGGGAGGGATCCCCCAACGTGATCAAGGAGGCCATGACATGCAACTGCCCGATCGTGACCACGCCCGCGGGCGACGCACCCTGGGTGTTGGGCGAAACCCCGGGCTGCCTTGTGGCGAGCTACGAGCCCATCGACTTCGCATCGAAGATCGAACTGGCGCTTGGGCACGATGGACGCACGAAAGGTCGAGAAAGGATCTTAGCGTTGGGCTTGGATGCTGGAAGTATCGCGGACCAACTGGTTGCGTTGTATCAGCGCGTGATCAAAGCATGAGCGGATGTGTGGGATCGCAGCCATAGTACGAGCAGAAGGCGCTCCGGTACGGGAGGAGCAGCTCCTGGCCATGATGCGGGCCATGAAGCACCGTGGTCCGGATGACCAGGGCGTTCACCTGGAAGGCGGGCTCGGTCTTGGTTTCGTCCGGCTGAAGATCATCGACCTGAGCGAGAACGGTCACCAGCCCATGCATTCAGCGGATGGCCGCTACGTCATCATCTTCAACGGCGAGATCTTCAACTACATCGAGTTGCGGCAGGAGCTGATCGTCAAAGGCCACACCTTCCGCACAGCCACCGATACCGAGGTGTTGTTGGCCGCCTACATGGAATGGGGTGAAGGCATGCTGGACCGTCTGAACGGCATGTGGTCCTTCATCATCCTGGACCGCCAGCAGAGGTCGCTCTTCTGCGCCCGGGACCGTTATGGTATCAAGCCCTTCTACTACTGTGTGGACGGTGACCGGATCATCATGGCATCGGAGCCACCGGCGATCCTCAGCGTCCTGGGCCGCAAGCCGGAACCCGACACCGACACGATCTACGGTTTCCTCGCCTTCAACCGCACCGATCAGAACGACCGCTCCTTCTTCAAAGGGATCCGGAAGCTCATGCATGGTCACTTCATGCGTATCGATCTCCGGGCACCAGCAGTGGAGCCCGTGCGGTGGTATAACCTGCGCGAGCGGATCAAGGAACCCTTCAACGCCCCTGCGGCATATCGCGAAATGTTCATCTCCGCCGTGGGTCTGCGCCTGCGCAGTGACGTTCCCGTGGGGGTCTGCCTCAGCGGTGGACTGGATTCCTCCAGCATCGTAGGCACCCTCCTTCATGATCATGGTTTCAAGGGCCTGAATACCTTCTCTGCGGTCTATGGACATGGGCGCACCGGCGATGAGTCCGCGTACATCGCGCTCTTCAAGGACCAACTGGACCGCATGCACTTCACGGAACCGGACGAGCATGGCTTGATGGCCGACCTCGACGACCTGACCAAGGCACAGTTGGAGCCGGTTCCTAGCACCTCCACCTACGCGCAGTATCGGGTGATGAAACTGGCGAAGGAACATGTGGTTGTTACGCTGGATGGGCAGGGCGCGGACGAGACGCTTGGGGGCTATGACTACTTCTTCGGGTACTTCTTCAAGCAGTTGCTGCGCCAAGGCCAGCTCGCTCGCCTGGCTTCGGAGATGAAGCACTACGCGAAGAACCATTCGTCCACGTATGGCTTCAAGTCCATGGCCTTCTTCATGCTGCCTGCATCGCTGCGCAACATGGCCCGTGTGGCGGAGAAAGGTTACATCGCCCGGGACTTCCATCAAGCGCACAAGGAGCGATCCGGTGATGTCACTGAACAGCTTTATGGTTCCAATAGCATGCGTGATGCATTGATCGACCACTTCGAGTACAAGCTGGAACACCTGTTGAAATGGGAGGACCGCAGTTCCATGTGGTTCTCATTGGAGGCCCGTGTCCCCTACCTCGACCATCGTCTGGTGGAGCAGACCATCGCCATGGCCGACCATTGGTTCATCCACCGGGGCATGACCAAGCACATTCTGCGCGAGGCCATGCAGGGTGCGGTGCCCGAACCCATTCGGTTGCGGCGCGACAAGGTCGGCTTCGAGACCCCGGAGGCCGAATGGTTCCGGACACCCCTGTTCAAGACCTACATCAAGGACATGCTGCACTCCAAGCGCTTCGAAACGCGTGGCGTGGTGGACATCATCAAGGTGCGCCGGATGTACGATGCGCATCTTCACCGCCGGGGGGACCATAGCAAGGAGATCTGGAAGCTGATCCATCTGGACAAATGGTACCAGCATTTCGTGGACTGAAATGAAGGTGGTCGAACTGGCCTACAAGGTGTTGCGGTACTGCGGGCTTCCGTTCCTCTTACGCGAGGTGCTGTCCAGGCGACACACACGGATCGTCGTATTCCACGATCCCGGTGTGCAACAAATGGAACGCGCCATGACCTATTTGACGGGGCGCTACAATGTGATCTCTCTGGATGAGTTCCTTTCCGGAAAGAACATTCCTCCCAAGGCTTTGATCGTCACGTTGGATGATGGTCACATCTGCAATGCGGAACTGTTGCCTGTGTTCAAGCGATACGGTGTCCGACCCACGATCTTCCTGTGCACCGGGCTCATCGGCACCAAGCGCCACTTCTGGTTCCTGCACAAACCCACCACGGTCCCGGTGCCGGAACTGAAGCGCATGAACAATGCCCGACGTCTGCTGGAGATGAGCAGGACCGGGCACGTGCCTGAAAGCGAGTTCGACATGCCACAAGCATTGAGCTGGGAACAGGTCGGGACGATGAAGGACCACGTGGACTTCGGATCGCATGGTGTGTTCCATTCCCTGCTGCCCAGTTGTTCCGATCCGGAGGCTTGGCAGGATATCGCCCGATCGAAGGAACAGCTTGAAGCCCGTCTGGGACACCCGGTCGGCGCCTTTGCATTCCCCAATGGTGACTATTGCGCGCGCGATGTGGCGCTTGTGAAAAGGGCAGGCTACACCTGTGCCCTCTCCATGGACTATGGTTTCAACACGCGTCTTACGGATCGCTTTCGTCTGAAGCGGCTGAGCATTGACGATGGCGGCTTTGTCGATGCCATCAGTGTAAAGGCCAGTGGTGTTTGGACGCTCTTTCGGATCTTCGCGAACCGGCAACGCGTGCATCGCATGGCGGCAGGGTCCTCGTCGTATGAAAAGAAGGAATGGCAAGAGCAGTGAACAAGCAGTGACGATGCGGATCACCCTATACACCAGTTCCAAGGAACTGCAGGAGAGCCCGGAGCGACCCGCGTTCGATGACTTCCTGGTCACGGATGAGCACAGTCACTTCTTCCAAAGTCCCGAATTCCTAGGGTTCATAGCGCCCGTGGAGGGCTACCGACCCGTGCTTTTCCTTGCCCATGACCACAACGGCAAGGTGCATGGGTCCCTGCTTGGGTGTTACCAACGCGATGGCGGCATGCTGAAGTCGTGGTTGTCGCGGCGCTTGATCATCTGGGGCGGGCCGCTGGGTGGAAGCGCTGCAGCGGGAGAGCTGCTGGGTGCACTGCTGAAGGATGCCGCAAGCCAGGCGATCTATGTGGAGTTCCGCAATTATTTCGACACCGTGCCCTTGCGTCAGGCCTTCGAGGAACAGGGTTTCACCTACCGCCCCCACCTCAACTTCGTGCTGGAACTGGGCGATGAAGAGGCGGCCCTGAAACGCATCAGCAGCAACCGGCGGCGCCAGATCAAGGCCAGTGTGGCGGCCGGTGCGGAGTACGGTGAAGCCACCACGGAACAGGATGTGAAGGAATTGTACCAACTGCTCGAAACGCTTTACCGCAAGAAGGTGGGCAAGCCCCTGCCGAGTTATGCGCTGTTCCACCGTATGCATACTTCCCCCTCAGGCAGGATCTTCGTTGTGAAGCATGGCGGCAGGGTGATCGGGGGCAGCGCGGGTCCAGTGTATAAGAACAAGATCCTCTATCAGTGGTACGTCTGCGGTGACAACAGTATCAAGGGCGTACATGCGAGTGTGTTGGCCACTTGGGCGCAGATCGAACATGGGGCACGCCACGGGTATAATTACCTGGACTTCATGGGTGCAGGACGACCGGGCCAGGGTTATGGGGTCCACGACTTCAAGGCCCGTTTCGGTGGCGTGGAAGTATCGCACGGCCGCTATGAGAAGGTGTTGGAGCGTCCGCTCTATGCACTGGGTGTGCTGGGCCTGAAGGTCTACCACCGCTTGATGGGCGATACGACAAAGTGAGATCCATGAAGCGACCAGACCCGTTCCGCGTACTCTTCGATATCGGGCACCCTGCCCATGTGCATTTGTTCAAGCACCTCGCCCGCCTGCTGATGGCCGATGGTGCCAGGGTGCTCTTCACCGTCAGGCGTAAGGAGTTCGAGATCGAGCTGTTGGAGAAGGAGGGATTCGAATACGTCTGTTTCGGCAACCACTACCGCAGCCTGATCGGCAAGGTCTGGGGCATGTTCCGCTACGACCTTCAGATGATCATGACCGGATGGAAATTCAAACCCGACCTGATCGTGGGCCATGGCACCATCTATGGCGCGCATGCGGCGCCGTTCCTGGGTGCCAAGGTCCTCGCCATCGAGGACACCGGCAACATGGAGCAGGTCCGATTGTACAGGCCGTTCACCGATGTCATCCTCACGCCACAGGTGTTGGACAAGGAGCTTGGTCCGAAACAGCAGCGCTACAACAGCTATCACGAACTGGCCTATCTGCATCCGGAGTTCTACGAGCCGGACCCGTCCATTCTCGAATGGCTGGAAGTGAAACCCGGTGAGCCCTACGCCATCATTCGGTTCATCTCATGGGAGGCCACCCATGATGTAGGCCATAAGGGATTGAGCGCTTCGGACAAGGTGGAGTTGGTGCGCAACCTTTCGAAGCGCATGCGCGTGTTCATCACATCGGAACGGGCGGTGACCGAAGACCTGCAGCCCCACTGCTTGAAGATACCTCCGGACAAATTCCACCACGCACTGTACTACGCCTCATTGGTGGTGACCGAGGGCACGACCACCGGCACCGAAGCCGGCATACTCGGGACACCGGTCATCTACATCAGCACCTTCGCGGACCCCAACCTGAAGGAGATGGAAGGCTTCGGCCTGGTCCATAACACGGCGGAGTCCGGTGCGGTGTTCAGTGCCGTGGAGACCACATTGAACGAGGACCGGCAGGTGTACCGCGAGCGCGCTGCGCATTTCGTTTCCACCAAGTTGAACGCCACCCGGTTCTACCATGAATTCATCCGCGAGCGGTACATGGAAGGCGTGGAAACTAAGCGCTGACACGGTCTGGGCCAGCACCTCCTATTCTCTGTGCCCACTTTTATGTTTGCCGCAGTGAAGACCACGAGGGTCCGCAGGCGATATCCGCCATACCGAACAATTAGCTCCGATCACTCCATCTCCACGTCGTGGTAGCCCGAACGATTGCGCGGGAACCGCTTCACGCTGCGTCCTTCCAGGCCAAACACCATTCCCCCTTCGAGGTGCAGGTCGCCTTCCCAAACATTCACCAGCAGCAGGCCACCGATGCACTTCAGCAGGAACTTGTGCTCACCGAGCATAGCGGCAACGGTGCCTGGTGCAAGATCATCGAAGCCGAATTCGTTCACATCGAATACCTGTGCATCGTAAATGGTGATCCGCCTCCCATGGTGAAAGAGGAAGGCACCACTGAAGGGCTTTGTCACGGCGCGGATGAAGCGGTCAAGGGCATGCACATCGAGGCCCAGGTCGATGAGCCCATCGTCCGGTGAGCGCTTGGGATAGTAGGTGGGGCGGATGGAGTTGTCCTGTGGCCGAAGTGGAAGATCGCCGCGCAACAAGGCGTCGATGTTGCGCTCGACCAGATGCTTCATGGCCATGGTGTTCTTGAAGTGCATGGTCTCGGCCGTATCGCGCGGCCCGATCTCGAACTTCATCGTATCGGCCACATCGCCGGAATCCACACCGGGGTCGTAGCGGAACAGGTTGGTGAAGAACACCTGCCTGCCCTCCAGCAGGGCCCAGTTCATCGGCGAGCGCCCCCGGCCCAAGGGCAGGTCCATGCTGCTGCCATGCATGCCGAAAGCCCCGATCCGAAATGTGGCCAGTACCTCCGCTGGAACCAGGCGTTGCCAGCCCATCACGAAAGCGATATCGAGTTCCAGTGAGCGAATGTGCTCCAGATCGGCCGGATCCTTCAAAGAATATGACCGGGCGTGGTACACGGCGATGCCCTGCTTCGTTGCATGGGCCTCCAGGTCCATGTAGTCTGCCACTTCGTTCTTCGCACCCAGCACCGGATCGATGGTGATGAGCTGTGCCACCGGCACGGGCAGCCGCAGGTTCGAGAGCAAGGTCCATGTGGTGCCCTTGCAACCGAACACGGCGATCCTAGGTGGCTTCAACGATGTGCAGTTTTTGCCGGAAGGGAATGCAATTCCGTGCTACCTCCCGTCGCAGTTCCGATACCTGTGCGCCAAGGTAGGACTCCAGTTTCGCCACGCTTTCCGTTCCAGCGTACATCCACCAGATCGGATGTATCAACAGTTGCAGATTTCGGCGTTGCTTGAACTCATCGGTATCGAAAGGGTGGCCATAGCGCCAGGCGCCGGTGGAATCGGACATGTACTTGATGTCCCTGAAATATTTGGATTGATAGGTATTCTCCACGCCCAACAACTGACGATCGTGCCGGACCATCGTTCCGTTATCAGGCCGATGGAAACTGATGATCCGGACATCCTTCTGGAAACAGCTTTTGAAGATGGTGATCTCGTGCTGCAAACCTTCGTGGATATCGCTGTAGATCGTGGCATCGAAATGCAGGCTCACATCATGTCCCATATCGCGGATCGCTTTCACGTTGGCCGCATCAATGGGATTCAGGAGGTTATACATCTTGGACCCCAGCAGGAAGAAATAGGTGGATCGGACCCCCATCATGGTTTCCATCTCGGCCATCTGCAATGCGGCCTTGGTATCGAAATCGACATCGTGACGAAGGATGACGTTTCCATCCTTTCGAGGGTCCAACTCATGGAAGAAGATGAACTCGTACCCTTGGCGGATCAAGGCCTGCAGGAAATCAAGGTATGCACCAGGTTCATGGCCAGGTTGCTCCGACACTTCGAAGGATCCCTGTTGTACAAAAGGTGCTGATAAGGGGTGATGGAGGGTGGGCATGGAAAGCACAGCTGCTATTCAGTGTATGTGATACCGAACAAATTCATGGCCCTATCGGCCGTGGATCGTCCTATGATGTACCGTGCGTCTTCCATTGCAATTCCACACGTCCCGAACATCCGTATCGCGACAGGGGCCGAGTACGCGCCGGAAGCTGTGCGACACACATGAAATGGAGAGTTCTGACAGGGCACGGGCCAATGTAGTATATAGTGCCCTCCCAAGGCAAGTCCATGCCGATAATTCACCCATCCATCGCTGGAGATGGCGTGTTCATCGTTGAAATGGCAGGACGTTAACTTTCTGGAAAGAAACTGTGACCTACGAGCTTCTGACCTGCTTGATCAGGATATTGTACATCGCTCTTCGGATGTACTGCAAGTCGGTTTGCACCGGGCTCTTTTCATACTGTTCGAGATAGTTCTGCTCGATCTGCCAGATCTCCTCGAACGTATTGGGAATGTATACATAGACCGGCGGTATGAGGCCTGGTTTGAAACGCTTTCGGTACGCCTGGAAATCCTGGGGGAATAATTCGAGATACTGTCTGCTCAAGGGACGAACACCGAACAGCTTCAAACCACCGTTGCAAAGGTTCCAAAGCATGGGCAGCTCATCCAACCAATACTTGCGCATGAACCGGCCCAGGGTGGTGATCCGTGTATCATCGCGGAAACCGGCACCCCCATCGTATCCATTGCGCTCATAGATATAGCCCTGGATGTACTCGGAGTAGGGCGACATCGTACGCATCTTGTAGACCCGGATGATGTTGCCATCGCGCCCCACCCGCCTCAGCTTGATCAAAGGGCCATAGGTGGCTTCCATATCGTACGCCGGTTCGCCGCTCTTCTCAGCTTTGAAATGCAGTTCCCTACCCACCTTCTCGGTGACCACCACCTTGAATCCACAGGCATACAATCGCCCGATGGCCTCCATCTCCGACACCACCCGGCCTTTGCCCTTCGTCCACGAGAAGTACACCGAACGTAGGTAGGGCAATTTGGGCCATACCCGGTGGATCGCATAGTCGGTCGTGTAGATCAACCAATTCAATGGACGCGGGTATCTGGCAAGCATCGCCGCCTTGCGATCGGCTGCACACTCCACACGACCTGCCAGTGTTCCACCAAGTGGCAGATCACGGTTCACGGATTCCAAGAACTTGTTGATCCGTCTCTTGTCATTGAGCCTTTCCTGCTCTATGACATCAGCCGGGCCGAAAGGGCTCTCCATTGGATCAATCCGTATTTGGCGTAGTTCTTCGCATACTGCACGTATCGGTCCCTGAGCCAGAGCGGATGGGAATCCGTCCAGCGCTGCGGGTGGAAGGTCAGCATGGCTTGTGTGGGGAACACATCCTGCCCGATGGCGTCGATCATGTCCGCCGTGTGGTGATAGCTGCTTTGGCCCTTTGACGGCACACGATCGCGTACACTGTACGCCCCGCCATCCCAGCAACGACCCGTATCCGTGTAATATCCCACCCGGTCGAAATCCAGGTCGAGGTACGGCTCTCCTTCGATGCCGAGATCGCGGCGATCATGGTACTTCCAAAGGTCCTTGTTGTCATAAGAGGAGCGCGGGCTGCCGTGCATGCAGATACTAGTTACCGGAACGATGGCACGGAGTCGCTCCAGGTTGCGCTTGAACAGTTCGATCGCTTTCACGGGATCGCCGGCACAGAGGTCCATCTCCTCGTAATGGTAGCCTATTTCGTGGCCCATGGCATGGATATCCCGGATCACGGCTTCATCGAAACTCTGGGGGACCATCCGGAAGTAGTAGGTGCCGACAATGCCCCGCTGGTGCTGGATCCTCGCGAATGCCAGGGAGTGGAGCTTGCGGTCATCCACATCGTGCCGCAGCATCACGACATGCGGCACTGGTTTGCGCAGGAAGGCAGTGAAGGTGCTGAACGAACGCCCCGAGCCTTTCAAGGCATCGAGGAGCTGCTCGTACATCGCTATCGTGAAATCGCGCGGTCTCATCACGTGGTCGTTCCGCCAAGCGTGACCCATGATCGCAATGTACTTGCTCGGACCGACCGCGGTCAAGACGCCAATGAATTTGATGGATAGTTCATTCGGGCGACCAACCCGTCAACCTTGATGGCTACCCAGGCCTTAGTCGCTCGTTGCGTTCTCAAGACCCTTATGTTTTGCCACGAATTGACGCAGGGTTTGGTGTTGCCGGTCCTTCCCGGAAAGGATCGGGGGCTGTTCAAAAGGCCAGTCTATCCCAAGTTCCGGGTCCGACCAAAGCAAACCATCCTCGCTCTCGCGGTGGTACGGGCTGTCCACCTTGTACAACACTTCGCTCACCGGGCTCAGTGTATAGTAACCATGGGCGAATCCACGAGGAATGAAGACCATCCGCTTGTTCTCCTCGGATAAATGGACACCTTCCCACTGACCAAAAGTTGCGGACCCCTTGCGCAGGTCCACGAACACATCGAAGATCTCGCCCCGGGTACAACGCACCAACTTGGTCTCCGCATGGGGTGGGTGTTGGAAATGCAGTCCGCGCAGGATGCCCTGGCGTTCGTTGCGTGAGTGGTTCTCCTGCACCCATTCCCTTTCCAGCCCTGCCTTGCGCATGATGGAGGTATCATAAGCACGCATGAAAAAACCCCGCTCATCCACAAGGGGTGAGAGGTGGATGATGTACACGCCTTCCAGCCTACCCTTTTCGATCTCCAATGCCTTCGTATTCGTCGATCTGTGCATGGCAAAGGGCCAATGCCCCGCCGGTGGTGGATCCGTTATACCAGTCGGCAACAAGGCGCACCGTGTCGGTGAAGTGTAGCCGTGGTTGCCAATCCAACTCCTTCCCGGCCTTGTCAATATTGAGCAGTAGCATGGCGGCTTCATGGCCTTGATGCGGGGCCGGGACGTGCTGCCAACGCCCACGCCCCATCCTGTCCACCAGTCCATCGGCCAACTGCCTTACCGTGAACGCCTCTTCAGGCCGGGGGCCGAAGTTCCATGCACTGGCATAACGGACCGGATCCTCCAACAATCGTTCGGCGAGCAACATATAACCATGAAGGGGTTCCAGCACATGCTGCCAGGGTCTTACCGCATCGGGATGCCGGATCGGAAGTACTTCGTTCCTTTCCACCGCGCGGATCAAGTCCGGCACAAGACGATCGGCGGAGCGGTCCCCGCCCCCGATCACATTGCCGGCGCGCACCGAAGCGACCCCGGGTGAGCCTGATGCGGAAAAGTAGGAACGACGGTAGGAAGCGATGACCAGCTCCGCCGCGCCCTTGCTCGCACTGTACGGATCGTGCCCGCCCATGGCATCGGTCTCGCGATACCCTTCCGAAGTCCCCGTGTTCTCGTAGCATTTGTCGGTCGTCACCATCACTGCGGCTTTCACCGAAGGGGTTCGGCGGATCGCCTCCAGCACATGGGCCGTTCCCATGGTGTTCACACCGAAAGTTTCCACGGGTGTGCGATAGCTCTCCAGCACCAAAGCCTGGGCCGCCAGATGGAAGACCATCTCCGGCGCCTCTGACCTGAAAAGCTCCAGAAGTCCGTCCAGATCGCGGATGTCCAGGCGGTGATCCCGGATGCGCCCACCAATGCCACTGCGGACGTACACGCCATCCTCGTGCAAGGGGTCCAGGGACACACCGATGACCTCGGCACCAAGCTTCTCAAGCCAGATGGTGAGCCACGCACCCTTGAATCCGGTGTGGCCGGTCACCAGGACCTTCCTGTTACGCAGAAGATGCATCAGGGCCATACTTTCCATTTGGCTTCACCACGCGCCCAAAGATCATCCAGCACCTGCTTGTCGCGCAAGGTGTCCATGGGACGCCAGAAGCTTTGGTGGCGATAGGTGAAGAGTTCGCCCTCGGCCGCCAGTCGTTCCAGGGGCCCGCGTTCGAATACCGTGGCATCACCATCAGTGATCCGGTCGAACACGGCGTGCTCGCATACGAAGAACCCGGCGTTGATCCAGGCCCCGTCCTGCTTGGGTTTCTCCACGAAGCGTCCCACCCTTCCGTCCTCCTGGATGTCCAGCGCACCGAAGCGGCCTTCGGGTTGGGAGGAGGTGACGGTGATGGCCCTGCCATGCTTCTTGTGGAAACGCAACAGTGCCGCAATGTCGATGTCGGATACGCCATCGCCATAGGTCAGCATGAACGATTCGCCCGCTTCGACATAGGGTTTGGCGCGCAGTACGCGACCACCCGTCATGGTATCGAGACCTGTGTCCAGCAGGGTCACCGTCCAGGGTTCGCTGGGGTTGTGGTGGACCTGCATGGCATTCTTCGCCAGGTCGAAGGTGACATCGGCATGGTGCAGGAAGTAATTGGCGAAGTACTCCTTGATCGCATGCCCCTTGTATCCGCACAGGATGATGAACTCATTGAAGCCGTGATGGGCATAGGTCTTCATGATGTGCCAGAGGATCGGTCTGCCGCCGATCTCCACCATGGGCTTGGGGCGCAAGCCGGTCTCCTCGCTCAATCTGGAGCCGTAGCCACCGGCAAGTATCAACACTTTCATGATGCGGATCGCTTCAGATGGGCAAGGTTGTGGCGCAAGGTATCACCCTTGAAAAAGGCACGGCGCCACCCCATGGGTGAAAGCGGCATGAAGGTGCGGAAATGGGACAGCAAGGCACGCTTCGTACGCAGGTCCGTGCCGGAACGCCACAACACACCCAGCATTTTGCGGAAGACCGTGGGTCGGACCTCCCTGGGTACGTTCCCAAGGTCACCGTACTTCACCAATAGTGCCCCCAGCTTGGTCTGGTACATGCGTTTGTTCTTCAGGGGAACGGCGCTGCCCGTTGAAACACCACCCTGGCGGTAGGATGTGGTGCGCCGGGGCAGGAAATGCACTTTCGCCCGCATGGACACATGCAACCACATCAGCATATCGGTCATGTGATTGGACCGGTCGGTATCGACCTCGAATCCGTTCAACAATTCGCGGCGCACCAGCACGGTGGAGTTGTTGACGAAATTGCCGTGGAGCAGCTTTTCGAACACCTCCCCTTGGGCGTACTCGTTGCGAACGCTGTCATAGCCGTCGTTCTGCACCAGTTCTCCGCTCCGGGTGATGATATCCACATCCGAATAGGACATGCCATGGTCGGGGTTCGCTTCCAGGAAAGCGAGTTGATCGGCCAATTTGTGGGGATCGGTCCAGATGTCATCGCCATCGCAAAGGGCCAGGTATTTCGCATGGCATAGCGCATGACCGGCTGCGTTGCGTCCGGCCAGACCCAGGTTCCGTTCACCGGGAACGTAATGGACGATCCCCGGATGCGCTGCGGCCAGACGTTGGCAGATCGCAGGTGTCTCATCCGTGCTATGGTCCTCGGCAATGACCAGTCGTATCGGAAAGTCGACCACCTGATCCACCACCCCTGCCACGGCGGCTTCGATGAAGGGCGCCACGTTGTAGGCCAGCATGAGCACATCCACGGCCACCTCGGACCCCGCCGTTCCCGCGCCCGCGTTCGAGCCCATCGTTGTGTCTGTTTGCTGTAAACTCCGCTGCATGGTGACCGCTTGTTCCTGTGATCGATCAGTGCTTGCTTGAAAATGGCCCGAAGTCCCGCAAATTAAGCGGCCATTGCCAAGGTTGCCAGTACCTCTTGAGAAGACCGCATTGTTTCATATTCATTTCCGCGCCCTGATCAATTTCAAGGAGCGTGGAATGACCACTTCCACCACCATCCGCCATTCCTCGCTACGGACCAGCCTGTGCAGCAACAAATAGGCAGCCCCGCCCACGGCTACCGTTACAACAAGGTTCCAATGACCCAGGCCATGCATGGCACCATACAGGAAATGCACCGCTATTCCGACCAGCAGGCTCATCATCAGGGTGGGCAGGATGTCGCGCAGCTGTTCCAACAAAGTGTAGCGCAGCAGCATCTTGGCATAGAATACATTGATCAACATGTTCACGTAGGTGACGATGACCTCCCCGACGACCAGACCCATCATGCCGTAGCGCAGGCCGATGACGATGGCGATCGCGATGTTCACCTTCTTGATAACTTCCAGTTTCAAGCTCAGGTCCGAGCGGCCCAGTACCAGCAGCACGTTCAGGTTCACGGACGTCATGTGGTGGGTGGCCCCTGCGATGCAGAGCAGTTGGAGGTACGGTGCAGCGGGCGCCCATTTCGCTCCGATCAAGGCCTCTATGATGGGCAGAGCCAGCACGCCCAACAACACCAATACCGGGAAGATCACGAACGAACTCAGCTTGAGGATCATCCGGTATCCGCCCTTCAACCGGGGCTTATCGTCCTGTAATTTGGACAGCACCGGATAAGACACCGTCTGGATCGTGCGGAAGAGCGTGTTGATCACCATGTTCACGAACACGGCGGCCTGGGCATAGAACCCCAGCGTGGCCGCGGCGAAGAACTTGCCGATCACCAGTTTGTATGCCTGGGAGAACAACTTGTCCAACAGCGCGGCCAGCAGGATCTTGGAGCCGAAGCCGAACAGCTTGTTGAACGAGGCCTTGCTGAAAGCCATGATCGGCACCCAGGGCGAGAACTTCCACAGCAGCGCCGTGTGGATCGCGGCACCCACCAGGATCCGTGCGACCAGGGCCCATACACCGTAGCCTTGGTAGGCCATCGTTACCCCGACCACCCCCGATAACACGATGGCCACGAAGCGTGCCTTGGCCTGGGTCTTGAAATCGACCTGCTGACTGAGCGAGGAGGTTTGCACGATGGCCAGGGCCTCCACGATCAGGTTGAGCCCCATCACCCGCACAATAGCCGTGAGCACCGGCTCTTCGAAAAAGCTGGCGATCAGTGGCGCGCACAGGAACAGGGCCACATAGAGCACCACGGACGTCACCAGGTTGAACAGGAAGGTGGTGGACTTGTCCAGGGCGCTGATCTCCCGTTCGCGGATCAGGGCGGTGGAGAAGCCGCTCTCCACGAAGACCGACGACAGTTCGAAGAATACCATGGCCATGGCGACGATCCCGAAGTCCGCCGGGAACAGCAGTCTCGCCAGTAGGATGGTGATCAGAAAGTTGATGCCGCTTCCGCCGAGCTTGTCCAGCGAGACCCAGAGCATGCCTGTCAACGAGCGGTCGATCAGGGATCGTTCTTCCTGCGGCGCGTTGTTTCCCATCCCTGGCATTGTGTGCTGCGTGGCCTGGTGGCAAGCCCTTGGCCTTTACCTGCGGAACAAAGGCAAGCGCTATGTTCCTAACGGTGAGATCCCTGGGTTACCATGCGCTCAGGCAACGTCATTGCCCCTGCCCTTCTTCTTCCGCAGGCCACGCCACCACCCCCTCAGGCCCTGCTCTTCCTCTTCTTCGGCAAAGTAGCCATAACCGTAGCCGTAGCCATAGCCGCCGTACGAGCCGGAACGATCCATGCGGACGCCATTGATCACGATGAAAGGGCTGGGGAGCTTGCTCCGTTTGCGGATCTCCTCAACCACTTTCAATTGAGGCTGGCGCGTGTATCCTTCGCGCACCACGTACATGGTTGCCTGGGCCAGATCGCCCATTTGCAA
>JBGTIB010000147.1:0-36013 GCA_041745875.1 Flavobacteriales bacterium
TCGGCACGGGCGCTGCGTTCCACGGCGCCGCGCTGTGGTTGTCCGGCACACCGGCCCCGCACTGGTCGGGCACCTTGGATCCCCGTGCCGTGTCGGCATTCGATCGCGGTGCCATCGGTCATTGGGATCCCGCTGCGCATCGCAATTCGAACATCCTTTTCGGAGCGGCGCTGGGCCTTTCCTTGGCAACATCCATCCTGGCGCAACAAGGCGAGAAGCCCTTGGTGCCGGTGGTGATCGTACTGGAGAGCGGCTTTCTGGCGGCTGGCATCACCGACGTGGTGAAGGAAGTGGTGCGCAGACCACGCCCCTACCTCTACGACCCCACGGTGCCCGCACAATTCCACCGCGGTCTGGACGATCATCATGCCTTCTGGAGCGGTCACACAGCGAACACCGCCGCGATCACCTTCACCGCTGCACACTTGGTGCAACATTCCGATGCGTCGCCGGGGCTGAAGACGGCCACCTGGATCGGGGCGGCCACCGTGCCTGCGGCCATGGGCTGGTTGCGCGTGCGCTCCGGCAGGCATTTCCCCACGGACGTGTTGACGGGTTATGCCTTCGGGGCACTCGTGGGATGGGCGGTGCCCTACATTCACCGCCGCAACCAGCGTACAGCAACGCATTGACATGAGCACATTCGCATTGGCCGTCCACGGCGGGGCCGGCACCATCCCCAAGGAGTCGATGACACCGCATCGCGAGCGGAACTACACGGACGCGCTTGAACTCGCCCTGCAACGCGGTCACTCGATCCTTGCTTCAGGTGGCGCGGCGCTCGATGCCGTGCAGGCAGCGGTGATGGCACTGGAGGACAGCCCGCATTTCAATGCCGGACGTGGATCGGTGTTCAATGCCGATGGACAGCACGAGATGGATGCCAGTCTGATGTGCGGACACACGCTGCGCGCCGGTGCCGTGGCCTGCGTACAGAACGTGAAAAACCCCGTGGTGCTTTCGCGCCGTGTGATGGATCAGGGGCACCATGTGCTGATCAGCGGGCCCGGTGCCTTCGAGTTCGCCTACAAGCAGAAGGTGCCCCTGGAGGACGATCAGTATTTTTTCGATGACTTCCGCTATGCACAGTGGAAGGAAACGGAGGGCACCGATGTGTACAAGCTCGACCACAGTACCGGTGAACGTAAGTTCGGCACCGTGGGTGCGGTGGCCCTGGATCAGCATGGGCACCTGGCCGCAGGCACCAGCACCGGGGGCATGACGAACAAGAAATGGCAGCGGATCGGCGACAGCCCCATCATCGGTGCGGGTACCTACGCCAACGATGCCACCTGCGCGGTGAGCGGCACCGGCCACGGCGAGAGCTTCATCCGCGCCGTGGCGGCGCACGATGTGCATGCGCTGATGGCCTACAAGGGTGTGTCCTTGCAGGAGGCCATACGGATCGTGGTGCATGAGAAAC
Source organism: Flavobacteriales bacterium (assembly GCA_041745875.1). GTDB lineage: Bacteria > Bacteroidota > Bacteroidia > Flavobacteriales_F > PHOS-HE28 > PHOS-HE28. The sequence goes on from JBGTIB010000147.1 coordinate 1,424, forward strand.
TGCCCCCCCTGGATGGCGATGGCGGAATGATCGCGGTGGACCGCGACGGCAACATCGTACTGGACTTCAACTGCACGGGCATGTACCGGGGGAAGGTGGGTGCCGATGGGGTGTTCCACACGGCGATCTTCCGTTAGGGAACAAGACCCCGGTCACGTTCGGCGATCACGCCGTTGGTGGCGCGATCGTGGTGCGTTTCCGCGTCAGGAAAGGGATCTTGTACAGTTGCTCCTCCGGGTAATCCTTTTCCTCACCCAGCAGATAGCCGTATGGCTTGAGCCCGGGAAGGGCATCGCACACGATCTTCAGCATGCCCATGATGGGGATGGCGAGGACCATACCGATCACGCCCCACATCATGCCGAAGCCGATGAGCGATATGATGCTGGCCAGGGGATTGATGCTGACACTACTGCCCACGATCTTCGGCGTGATGATATTGTTCTCCAGGAACTGCGTGATCAGGCAGACGCCGAGCGCGCCCACGGCATACATGGCCGAATCCTTCGTGAGGATCGCGATGGCCACGGGGAACATGCTGCCGAGGAGGACACCCACATAGGGAATGATATTGAGGAAACCCAGCAGGAAGCCCAGCAGGATGGCATACTTCAAGCCGAGGAGCAGGAAGCCGATGCTGTTAAGCACCCCCAGGATCACCACCACCAACAGCACACCACGCAGGTATTTGTAGGAAAGCTTCGAGATCCTGCTCATCACTTCCAGCAGCAAGCCATTGCTCCGCTCGCTCACCTCCTTGAAGAAGATGCGGAACTTGTCCTTCAGCAGCAATGACAGGAAGACGATGATGGGAATGGGCACGATCAAGGCCAATGTGGCACCCGTGGTGGAGAATACCGCCAGCGCTGCGGTACCGCCGTACTCCGCCAGTCCCGAGACCTGATCATTGAACCATTGAACCTGCTCGCGTTGCGAGATGTGTACCCGGTCCTCGATCCAGGCAAGCAGGCGTTGTCCCTTTTCCGACATCTGTTCCTGCAACTCGGGCAGGTCCTTGCCGAAGCGGCTGAATTGCCAGCCCATGAGGAAGAACAGACCAAGCACCACCAGGATCAGAACCACGGTGGAGACCAGCGATCCAAGCCAGCGCGGAGCTCCCCATTTCTCCAATCTGCGGCACAAAGGCAGCATCAGGAATGCGAACAAGGCCGAGAGGATGGTCAGGATGAGCAGGTCACGACCGAAATACAGTGTGACCACCGTGAGCACCACGGCGAAGAGGACGAATACATAGTGCCGGAGGCCATCGGCCTTTCCGATCTCCTGTTCTTCCATGTCAGTTCGCCGCGCGGCGTTCATTGATATGATCCTTGATGCGCTGCCAACTGCGTTGGACCTCGGAGAGGAACTGTTGCACGCGCGGATCGGAGCCGAGCCTTTCCCTTACCAGCGGAAGGACCGCTCCGGCGATCCAGGTCGCCACACGCCCCCATGGGCTGCTGGCGCGTTTTCCCATGAGCATGCCCAAGCCCAGTCCGCCCAGGTCGCTGCCGTTCCCGGCCATGGTGCGCAATGCTCCCAAGGGTCGCCAGGTCTGCCACAGATCGCGGAAAAAACTGTTGACCACGGCACCTCTGAACTCCCGTTCGCGCAAGGTGCCCCAGTGGCCCTTGATGCCATCCAAGTGATGGGCGCGCGTGGCACGAAGTCGATCACGGTGCAAATGCACGTCGTCCAACGTTCGGAAGCGATCAGTCCTTTCCATGGGCTGCATTGATGATGGCTACGATGATCTTTTCCCGGAGTGCGGAGCGCCACAGGAGATAGAAAAGCAGTGCAAACAGTAGGTGAACCCCACCCATGGCAAGGAATCCGAGGATGAGGCTACCCAATAAGGTGCTCAACCAGAGCGCCAAGGCCACGCTCAGCATCACCAGCACACCGCCGAGCAGCACGGCGATCACCAGTGCGAGCAACAGGACGGCAACCGCGCGTCCGGCCTTCTCACTGGCGCGCAGGCCTGCAAGGTCACGTTGTGTCTCGAAATAGCCCTTGGCATCATCCACGAGCGCCTCCAGCAGGATGCCCAATTGCGGACCCTCATCTTCTACGCCGGTGTAGCGTGCGTAGCGTTCGCCGTCGTCCATGGAGTTGCTCAGTTGGCACTGTGCCGCACCTTGTCCGCCGCGCGTCGGGCTCTTTCAGCCACTGCATCGGCAGAGTCCTCCACATCACCTTGCAGGCGTGCGCGAAGGTCCCTGCCTTCCTCCATCAGGAAGTGGATGAAGTCACTCACCTCATCCTTGGTCATGGTCGCGGCATTAACGGCCTTGCCTTTCGCCTTGCTCCATTCGGCGCGGGCATGATCGATGAATTCATCAAGGTCCTCTTTGCTGTCGCGTGCCTTGCGGGCGATGCGACCGCGGGTCTCCTTACCGGAGGCGGGGGCGAAGAGGATACCGAGCAAGCTACCTACGGCGGCGCCGACTAGGAAGCTGACAATGGGACTACGGTCGTGGTTCATGGTAAGTGTAGGTTTGGCAGGACAACATATCCTGCCGTTTGGTCCCACCAAGATAAGTGCCCATTTCAGCTTTCGATATGATGTTCCAATGTTTTCGCATTGGCACTGGGTTGATGGAACCAGGACCAGCAGCAAGCCAAAGGCTTTCTGTGGAGTGGCGTACCCGGTAACGGGGCGTAAGGTGCCGCTCAGGTGGTGGGTGAACGCTTCAACCACCTGGCCTCCATGACGAAGGTGCCGAAGGGTAGTATGGATGCAGCGCCGAGACCGATGATGCGTTCGGCGTCCCAGCGTAGCTTGGTGAAAAGCGGAATCGCCGCGATCCAGTATGCGATGAACAGGATGCCGTGCGCCCACCCCACATAGCGCACGGCAAGGGGCATATCCGCCAGGTATTTCAATGGCATGGCGATGAGCAGCAACACCAGGAAACTGACCCCTTCTGCGCGGGCTATGTGGCGGAAACGTGTGATGATCGGGGACTCGTGCATGGGGTAGGGCCGTGAACTGCGGGTAGGGTGGCGAAGGTACCCCGTGCAGCGCCTCCTGCGCTTTGTTCGAAGGGTGTATCATGCTTTACTTGGCGCCATGGTCCGAACGTCGCTTCTTTTCATCTTTTACCTGACGGCATGTGGACCGGACCATGGGAAACAGACATCTCCTTTCACGGACGCTGATGCATCGGCCATCAGAACGGTGCTGGCCGAACAGGAGGTTGCCTGGGACCGGGGCGACCTGCCAGCTTTCATGGAGGGCTATGCGGACACGGTGTGTTTCATCGGTGCGAGGGGCATGACCTGCGGACGTGATGCAGTGCTGCAGAATTATGTCGAACGTTACCCGGACCGTGAAGCCATGGGCGATCTGGACTTCGGTATCAGTGAATTGGTGCCGGCAGGGGACAGGCACGCGTGGATGACCGGCACCTGGCGTCTGGTGCGCACAGCTGATACGCTGTCCGGTGGCTTCACCCTGCTCTGGGTGGAGGGTGAGGAGGGCTGGCGGATCGCACGCGACCATTCCTACTGACGAGCGTACACGCTTGGGACCAAGGTCGGTTCCCGATATCTTCGGCGCGGCCACAGTGTTGGCCGCTCCATGGAATTGAGCATCACCCTGGCCATCATCGCCGTTACCGCCTTGGTATCGATCCCCGCCTTCGGCGATCAGCGGCTCTTCACCAACCTACTGTTCGAGCCTTTCGTGATCAAGGCGCGTGGACAGTGGTATCGATTCCTTTCCCACGCCCTGGTCCATGCCAACTGGCCGCACCTCATCGTGAACATGTTCGTCCTGTACATGTTCGGCCGCAACGTGGAGGTGCTCTATACCATACTACTAAGGGACACGGCATGGATCGCCTACCTCACGCTCTATGTGGGTGGCGTCATTTTCGCCTCCCTGCCGGGCTATCGGCGTCACGTGCTCAACCCCTCCTACAGGGCGGTGGGTGCCAGCGGTGCCGTGTCCGCGGTACTTTTTGCACAGGTGCTGATGATGCCCACCAGTGAGGTCGGGTTCCTGTTCATCCCATTTCCCATTCCCGCCTTCGTCTTCGGGATTCTCTACCTGGTGTATTCCTGGTACATGGACAAGCGGGGCGGTGACAACGTGGCGCACGACGCACACTTCTACGGCGCGGTGTTCGGGATCGTGTTCACCGCCATCATGCATCCCGATCTGATCCTTAGCATCGGAAGCTTCCAACGTTCCATGGGCCTTTGAGCGATGCGCAAAGCCGTGTTCCTTGATCGTGACGGAGTCCTGAACCGTGAGCGGGGAGCGCATACCTGGGCTGTGGAGGATATGGAGATCCTACCCGATGTGCCGCAAGCATTGAAAGCATTGCAGGATGCCGGTCACCTGCTGGTGGTGATCACCAACCAGAGCGGCATCGGCCTGGGGCTTTATGGGCATGATGATGTAGCGAAGGTGCATGGCTACCTTCACGCCATGCTCGAGGTACACGGCATCCGGCTCACGGATGTGTTCCATTGTCCGCACCACCCCAGCGCCGGTCGTTGCCTGTGTCGCAAACCTGGATCGTTGTTGTTGGAGCGGGCCATCGCCCGGTACGATATCGATCCAGCCCTGTCGGTGATGATCGGCGACCGGGACCGTGATGTCGAAGCGGCTGCAGCGGTGGGTGTGCGTGGTATCCGGGTGGAAGCGAATGCGCCGCTGTTGCCGGTGGTGCTGAACGAAGTGCTCAACGCATGAAGGAACTGGTGAACATCAACGGTGAGGTAGTGCCCGGTGACAAGCCGGTGATCACACTGGACAATCGGGCCTTCCATTTCGGGGATGGTCTTTTCGAAAGCATGCGCATCGTGCAGGGAAAGCCGTACTTCATCGATGCCCATTGGGTACGGCTCACCACCGGCGCGGAACTTCTCCGCATCAAGATGCCCGACAACCTGGACCGCGCGAGCTTCGAACGCTATATCCATGAGCTGGTGCAACGCACCGGACATGTCAGCGGTCGTTGCCGATTCACACTATACCGGGGTGGTGGCGGATACTATCGTCCACAACAGCACACCGGGGCGTTCACCATCGAGCTCAAGGCGATGGACCAGCCGCACCATACACTGAACGAGCAGGGCCTGATGGTGGACATCTGGCCTGGCATGCGCAAGCCGATCAACGAGTTGGCGCGGCACAAGACGCTCAACTGTCAATACTACATCATGGGTGCTTTGTGGAGTGAGCAGCGCGGTCTGGACGATTGCCTGTTGCAGAACGATCGTGGCAATATCATCGAAAGCAGCAGCGGCAACCTCTTCATCGTCAGCAACGGTGTCCTTTACACGCCCTCTCTGGCCGATGGATGCCTGGGTGGCGTGATGCGTGCACAGATCATCAACCTGGCATTGGCCAATGGCATCAAGGTGTACGAGTGCTCGCTGAACCCGCAGAACCTGCTCGCAGCCGATGAGCTTTTCTTCACCAACGCCGTACGCGGCATCGAGTGGGTGGGTACCTATCGCACCAAGCGGTATACGCACCGCATGTCGAGTGAATTGGTCGATCTGTTGGTGCAGGGAACGATCAGTTGAGCGACGGGTCCTCCGGGAAATTGGCCAGGGGGGCGAACTCCTTGCCCATGGCTCGTAAGGTGTCACCCCACAGGTCCTTGTTCTCCACCCGCATGATCCGCTTGCGGTCGCCCTGCGATACCAGCCACGAGCCCTCATCGAGTTCCTTTTTCAGCTGGTCGGCGCCCCACCCTGCATAACCCACGAAAAAACGGACATGCTTCGCGAGCTTGGGGTCCGTGGCCAGGATCGAGCGGAGTTGCTCGTAGTCGCCACCCATGTGCACGCCATCCACCACCTCGATGCTGTCCGGTATGTGCGGACCCAGCGTATGGAGGTAATACAGGTTGCCGCTTTGTACCGGACCACCGATGCTCACCCGAGAACCGATCGGAGGCATGTTCTCCATCAGGTCATGTACATCCATGTCCATGTGCCGGTTCAGTACGAAGCCGAAGGTGCCTTCGTCGTTGTGCTCGCACAGGAGCACCACCGTGCGCCGGAAGTAGGGATCGGGCAGGTAGGGCTCGCTTACGAGTATACGGCCGCGCGCCGGACGGTGCCGGTTCTTGGGATCGAGATCAAGTATGCTCCTGCCCATTTGACCTTAAAGTAAATGCATGGCCCACCGACACGCAACACGGGATCGCGGAACGGTGGTCCCGGCGTCGGCAACGAATACCTTTACACGCAACATCGAAGCGCCATGACCGACAAGGACGAAAGGCTGCATCCACGTACCGATTATACCAAGCATGTATTGCTTGAAGAGGAGGCCGGGGACGATCCCATCACCTTGTTCGGTCGTTGGTTGAAGGCAGCCGAGGATGGCGGTGTGGCGGAACCACATGCCATGTCACTGGCCACCATGGGAAGCCTCACGATCAGTTGTCGGATCGTATTACTGCGCGGTTTCGACGCACGTGGATTCACCTTCTACACCAATCAGAACAGCCGCAAGGCCATGGACCTCGAACGCGATCCGCGAGCTGCGATCACCTTCTTCTGGCCCGATCTCGAACGGCAGGTGCGCGTGGAGGGAAGGGCCGAGCCCGTCACCCCCGAGGAGTCCGATGCCTACTTCCTCTCACGACCCCGTGAGAGCAGGATGGCGGCATGGAGCAGTGATCAGAGTCGACCTGTGGCCGATCGTGCACAAGTGGAGGAGCGTTACCAACGTTGGGCGGAACGCTTCGAAGGGAAGGAGGTGCCAAGGCCGTTGCACTGGGGTGGTTACCGCGTGCGGCCCGTGCGCATTGAATTCTGGCAGGGTCGCGCTGGCCGTCTGCATGACCGCATCGCTTACGAACAACTCAGTGATGGAGGGTGGATTCGAACGCGGCTGCAACCCTGATGCACAGTGGTCCTTAATGCAGAAGACCCCGGCGTCGGCCGGGGTCTTTGCTTCTGTAATGGGTATGCTTACTTCTTCTTGGCAGCCTTCTTGGCGGCCTTCTTAGGAGCAGCTTTCTTGGCGGTCGCCTTCTTGGCGGCAGCCTTCTTCGGGGCAGCCTTCTTGGCGGCAGCCTTCTTAGGAGCGGCCTTCTTGGCGGTAGCCTTCTTCGCAGCGGCTACACGCTTGGCAGGACGACTCTTACCGGTGCTCCCGGCGGTGCGTTTGCCTTTCTTCGTTTTCATATCACCTTTTCCCATTGTCTGGAGTGTTAAGGGTTTGATCCAAAAGTATCCGAAGGCTGCAACGCGAAATCGTTTCAGCAGGTTGCAATTGTCAACGCATTCGTGTTAAGAACGAAGCGACCGAAAACATGCAATGGGGAGGCTGCGACGATCCATGGCGTTGTAGATCCCAACAAGAACAAGACGGATACCGAGGATGCGTAGGACCGGATACCGTCAAGGCGGTGCCATTTTTCCGTGAAGTAAATATCAAGGAGCATGCTTCATCCCGTCCGATTCCCCCTCGCGAAGGCGTTCGATGATCGCGTCGGCGTCATGGATCGCATTGCGCATCCAGGTGTTTCGCAGCGAAAGCATCGCGGTCGCATCCAGTTGCCAGGCTATGTCCGAGGCACGCAAACGCTGCATGATGGTGTACAGGACGATCGCTGCGGATGCACTGATGTTGAAGCTCTCGGTGAAGCCATGCATGGGTATGCGCAGATGCTCATCGGCGGCATCCATCAGGGTATCGCTTAGGCCGGTTAGTTCCGTCCCCAGGCAGATGGCCAATGGCCGATCGATCGCAATGCTCTCCGGTGTGCACCGATCACCGCGCGGCGATGTGGCGATGATCCGGTATCCGTTTGCGCGCAGTCGGGCGATGCATGCTTCGGTGTTGTCCTCCTGTCCGCTATGCCGATACAGATCGACCCACTTCGCGGAACCCAGGGCAACATCCTTGTTCACGGTGTACGTGTTCCGGTTCTCGATGACGTGTACATCCTGGATGCCCACCAGGTCGCAGGTGCGCAATACGGCACTCGCGTTCTGGGACTGGTAGATATCCTCCAGCACCACGGTGACATGGCGCGTGCGGGTGGGTGCGATGCGGTCGAACAACGCACGTTTGTGTTCGGTGACGAAGGCGGAAAGTCTGTCGTAGAGTTGCTGGTCGTCCATTGGGTGAAGTGGTCCGGTCCGATCCGTGGGTGATCGCGTTGGCAAGGGTACAAAAGAAGAAAGTCCCCCGCCGAAGCGAAGGACTTTCCATAGAGGGTCTGCTGACCGGTCTTACTTCACCTTGGTCTGCAGGTCGGCACCGGCCTTGAATTTCACCACCTTCTTGGCAGCGATCTTGATCTCTTTGCCGGTCTGTGGGTTGCGGCCTTTGCGCGCTGCACGCTTGGTCACGGAGAAAGTGCCGAAGCCGACGAGGGCCACGCGGTCACCTTTCTTCAGCGCCTTGGTCGTGCTGTTCACGAAAGCGTCCAATGCACGCTTGGCATCCGCCTTGGAGATCTTTGCTTCGGCGGCGATCGATTCGATCAATTCAGCTTTGTTCAAGCCCATGGTAGTTGGTGTGTTTGAGTTGTTTGTTTGTATGAACTCGTGAGCAAATGTATCCGTGGAACCGCGTCCGTCAAGGGTTTCAGGCGATCCATTCGGGAAATGTTGATAAAACGGGGCCTTTGTTCATAACCATGTCCGCTTTCCCGCCCCTGTCAAGGCTTTGCGGCGTTCAGTGTCGTGCCGGTCGTCCATCACTATCGATGACATGGATCGCTTGTTCCGTCATGCGATACGCAGTGCGTCAAGCCTGCGAAGACCGCGCGTGAACTCAGCTGCGTGCATCCGACGCCTGCCCTCGGGTTGTACCTCCAGTGCTTCGAGCCAGAGATCCTTGCATGCGATGAACATGCGAACGCCATCCACCCGGACAGTTCCTGGTGGGACATTCACCACGTCCATTGTGCGCGCGCTGCGCAATACTTTGAAGTGCATCGATCCATCCGTGGCACCATGCAGCTCGCACCATGCACCTGGAACCGGGCTCATGCCGCGGATCAGGTCGTGCACGCGTTGGGCAGGCGCACCCACATCGATACGGCAATGCGCGGGATCGATCTTCGGAGCGGCGTGGAGTTGGTCCGGCGCTTTTTGCGGAACTGGTGACAACGTACCCTGCGCAAGGCCATCGACGGTTCGTACGATCAGTGTGGCGCCGACGATCATCATGCGGTCGTGCAACTCGCCGGCCGTTTCATCCGGCCCGATATCGACCACTTCCTGTAGTAGTATGTCTCCCGTGTCGATCTCCTGTTGGATGAGGAAGGTGGTCACACCGCTGTGCTGCTCGCCATTGATGATCGCGTGGTTGATCGGTGCCGCACCCCGGTAATCGGGCAACAACGAGGCATGCAGGTTCACGGTACCCAGTTTCGGCCTGCTCCAGACCACCTGCGGTAGCATGCGGAACGCCACCACGATCTGCAGGTCCGCATCGATGTGTTCGAGTTGCGTCAGGAAGTCCGGGGCCTTCAAGCGCTCCGGTTGGAGTGCGGGCAGACCTAATTCCAGCGCACGTTCCTTTATGGCGGAAGCGCGCAGTTTTCTTCCTCGTCCAGCGGGCCTGTCCGGGGCGGTGATCACGCCGACCACTTCATGGCCAGCTTCCACCAGTGCATCCAGGCTGGCCACCGCGAAGGCAGGTGTGCCCATGAAGAGGATGCGTGGCTTGTTCATGTTCTGTCTCCGCTGCCGATCGATGGAAGCGGCCACGAAGGTGCGATGCGGAACCGATACGGCAGCAAGGCATCAGCACCGGCATAGCCCACACCGATCCTCGGACCGGTCAGGATCGCATCCTTATATATATGGTATCCATGGTCCTCCATCCGGATGGGTCCGTCCAGTAGATCGCTGCCGTTGTGGATCACGCGTATGCCCAAGGCGGTGGTCAACGTACCGGGTCCTCCTGTGGTGGGAACTGCGGGCGCGCGGCGTGCACGCATCGTAGCGACTCCTTCCAGTGGATGGATGGCACGGATCAGTACGGCATGCGGGATACCCTCCTGGTGTGTGACCACATTGAACAGGTGGTGTATACCATAACAGAGGAACACGTAAGCCGTTCCGCCGATCTTGTACATGGCTTCGTTGCGCAACGTTCGCCTGCCCCCTCGTGCATGCGAGGCACCGTCCCCTTCGCCGGCATAGGCCTCTGTCTCGGTGATGATGCCCGAGGTGCACGCTCCTGCGAAGCGAGTGACGATCACCTTGCCCAGGAGCGCACTGGCCACCTGCACCACATCCTCGTTCAAGTAGAATGTGCGGGGTAGTGCTGGATGCTTCATGATCGGCCTTCCCTGATGTCACCTTCGCCCAATTCATCCATCTGCCACCGCGTCACATCGACCGGACGTTCATACTCCGACAGCGGTTCGGATACCAGGCTCCGATCCACATCCGTGGTGGTGCGGTGCGTGCTGGACCGTCCGCGACATATATCGCATTGCCCGCATTCCTGATCGACCGGCTCGCCGAAATGTTCAAGCACCATGCGCGCCCTGCACGTATCGTTGCTGCCGATGAACCGGACCATGGCCTCGAGCCGATCTTTCGCGCGTTCCTTCCGATCCTTGAGGGCATTGGGATCCAGTTGCAGCCGTTGCGCATCGGCGCGTGGAGTGAGCAGGGTGGCCATGGGGCTGTCCATGCGTGGTCGGTACGAGATCACGCGCTGCTTGTCCAGTTCCTGCAAGCGGGTCCGCACCTTGTCCTCTTTCCAGTCGATGATGCGGGCCAGGCGAAGTTCATCGATCGATACGGGTTCCTCGAAGAGACCGCCGTACAGACGGAGCAGCGCTTCGAGGAGCGGACCCATGCGCCGGTCGGTGACACGGATATGGTACACCACCGACGACGCAGCGATGATCAGCACGCGCGACGGTGTGCGCACCCCTTCGGAAAGGATCAGACGGCCGTCGAGTTCCAGGGCCTTTAAGCTGTTCGCCACGGTGGCAGGTGAAAGTGCCGTGCGATCCGCCAATGCACGGATGTCCACTTCATACGACTCCAGCAGGCCGCTGCCCAGTGCGATGCGATGCATGTCTGCGAAGACCTGGTAGGTACGGCGCACATCGGCCAGGTCGGGGAAGGAGGCTTGAAGACGCTCGTGAAGGCGCTCTTCATCACCCGGTGCATGGAGGAGGAAGGCATGCGCCGGTTTTCCATCGCGCCCGCCACGGCCGGCCTCCTGGTAGTAGCTCTCCAGATCGGGGGGTGGTTCCATGTGGACCACACTGCGCACATCGGCCTTGTCGATGCCCATGCCGAACGCGTTCGTTGCCACCACGACGCGGATCTTTCCGCTGGTCCATGCCTGCTGGATGCGGTCGCGCTCCTGTGCTGCCATGCCCGCGTGATAGGCCGCCGCTTCGATACCATGCTGTTGCAGAAAACCCGCCGTCCTGACCGTGCCCCTGCGGTCGCGCATGTAAATGATGGAGGTGCCCGGCACGTTCTCCATGATCCGTAAGAGCCGGCCGTACTTGTCGTCGCCCGTGCTCACCCAAAGGATCAACTCCGGGCGTGCGAAGGCACCGCGAAGGATGTTCGGCGCGCGGAACCCAAGCTTCTCCATGATGTCACGAGCCACTGCCGGGGTCGCCGAGGCGGTCAGCGCCAGCATGGGGATGCCGGGTGCGCGTTCGCGCAGCTCGCACACCTTCAAATAGGCGGGGCGGAAGTCATAGCCCCATTGCGAGATACAATGTGCTTCATCCACTGCGATCAGGCCGAGGGGCAATCGCGGCAGACGCGCCTGGAAAAGTTCCGAGCCCAGACGTTCAGGCGAGACATAGAGAAAGGAAAGTTTTCCAACGGCGGCACTCTCCAACGCGTTCTCGATCTCGGCGTGCGACATGCCGGATACGATCGCACGCGCGGCGATGCCCTGTTCGCACAAACGCCCCACCTGGTCCTTCATCAAGGCGATCAAGGGCGATACCACCAGACAGAGTTTCCCCATGGCCAGCGCCGGTACCTGGAAACACAGGCTCTTGCCACCGCCAGTGGGAAGTAGTGCGAGCGTATCGCGGCCTTCCAATACCGCCCGGATGATGCGTTCCTGCATGGGGCGGAACTGCTTGTAACCCCAGTGACGGTGCAGCACCGCATGGATGTCATCCCGCTCTCCGTTGTTCTCGGCTTGCATCATTTAACATTGGTAGGTACCTTCCATGTTGCTACCTTGGGGCCCGGCAGTGACGATGCCGCCCTGGAACAACGATCAACCACAACGACATGCAGCCCATGACAACCACTATCGGGCAAAAGATAGCGATACGCCGCACCGGATCCTCACGCCTGGCCGATACCGACCTGCAGAACATCAAGTTCGGGCGGGTCTTCAGTGACCATATGTTCGCCATGGACTATGAGGATGGTACCTGGCGCGAACCGCGTATCGTGCCTTTCGCCGACCTTGAATTAAGCCCTGCCTCGGCCGTACTGCACTATGGACAGTCCATATTCGAAGGTCTCAAGGCGTACCGTACTGCGGAAGGCAGGATCAGCATCTTCAGGCCAAAGGACAATATCGCGCGCATGAACAGAAGTGCCGTGCGCATGTGCATGCCTCCGATCCCGGAGGACCTTTTCCTCGATGCCATGGTGGAGTTGGTGCAACAGGATTCGGCGTGGATCCCGGAAGGGGAGGACGCGGCCCTGTACCTGCGCCCCTTCCTCTTCGCAGGTGATGAGTACATCGGCATCCGACCCAGCGATACCTACCGTTTCATGATCTTCACCTGCCCGGTGCGCGGGTACTATTCCGAGCCGGTGCGCGTGGAGATCGAGATGGAATACAGCCGTGCATTTCCCGGTGGCACCGGAGCCACGAAGTGTGCGGGCAATTATGCCGCTGCGTTGTATCCGGCCAAGCGTGCACAGGACAAGGGCATCCATCAACTGGTGTGGACCGACGCCATGGAGCACAAATACATCGAAGAGAGCGGTACGATGAACATCTTCTTCCGCATCGACGACAAACTGTTGACCCCCGAACTGGGCGGGACCATTCTGGAAGGCGTGACACGCGACAGCATCCTGCAACTCGCCCGGCACGAAGGCATTGCCGTGGAGGAGCGCAAGGTGTCCGTGGAGGAAGTGGTGGAAGCCGCACGCCACGGAAAGTTGCAGGAAGCCTTTGGTGCGGGCACGGCCGCGACCATCGCACACATCGCCAGCATCAAGTTCGGCGAGGAGGTATTCACCCTTCCGCCCCTGGATCAACGGGAGATCGCCATCAAATTGGGTGATGCCCTGGATGCCATCAGGCGTGGCAAGACACCCGATCCCTTTGATTGGCTGGTGCCTGTGAATTGATACTTCACGATAAAACCATGCGCAAAACCCCGGCCAGCACAGGCCGGGGTTTTGCGTTCAATCTCGGAGGCCCGCGTAGCTCGCGGGGATCGCCAGTACGCCGGGCAATGAGAAGATCATCGCCCAGAAGGGTACGTAGCCGATATGGATCGCCATGATCAAGCTGATGATCAAGGTGAAGCCGAACAACAGGCCGGTGAGGTGCAGACCCACATAGGCGAAGCGCGGCACGGGCGGGTCGTGATGGCTTCGGTACCTGGGCACTTCGGTCGAGCGATGAGTGGGTGGTCGCTCCGCCGCCTGATCCTGGGCCTCCCGATAGAACCGCAGGCGCTCATCATATCGGGCCCGTTGGTCCGTATCGCTGAGCACGCAGTAAGCTTCATGCACCACGTGAAAGACCGTAGCGGCCTTGGGCGACGGATTGCGGTCGGGGTGGCAGTACTTCACGCATCGGCGATACGCCTGCTTCACCTCAGGGAGCGTGGCATCGCGTGCAATGCCCAACACCTTGTAATGATCATATCGTAGCAGTTCCGCCATGCCGTTCCATGCCGTGGTGACACCGATGCCCGTGTGCGCGTTTATGCAGAAAGGTACAAGCTTGTATCTTAAGCGTGCAACGCATGAACGGCACGATCCGCATATCGACGGCGATCTTCCTCACCACGATCATTTCCATGACGTGCGTCGCACAAGAATGGTTGTTGCATGTGAAGGTGACCGATAGTATGACCCATAGCGCCATTCCAGGGGTGCATATCAGGGTCGGTGGGACCAGCAGCGTGGCGATCACGGACAATGACGGCCGTGCCATGCTCCGGTGGGAGGGACCCAGGACCAGCACCGTTCGCTTCACACATGTAGGCCATGCTGACCAGCTGATCCGCCTGTTGGGGCGAGTGGGATCGGATACCACACTATTCCGGGTACGCATGGTGCGCCAGGCGGTGATGCTGCCGGAGGTCACCATCGGTCGTGCCGCACCCGAAGTGGTCTTTCAGCGTGGCGATCTGCATGTGGGCGACTACCGCGTGAATGCCGATGGGCTCTGGGTGTTGGTGTACGAAAAACCGCAGCTCTGGCATAAGCAGGAGAACGCCGGTGAACAGTTGTTCCGAAATGCGCGCCTGTACCTGCTGGATACGCTGTTCCAGGAGATGATTTCCGGCGATCTCCCGACCCGGGTGCGACGCCTGCACGCCGATCATCGCGGACGAACGATCGTGGAAGGGGAGCGTGTTGCCTGGCTGGTAAGTGCAGAGACCTTCGGGATCGTGCTGCATCCCATCGATCGCGATACCCTGCACCGGGCGGTGTTACCCTGGACGGACAGCATCCCGGGCCACCTGCTCGGCAACAACAGGTCCGACATGTTCCCGGCCTTCGATCATATCACCTGGGATCCCGAGCGTCGGCAACCCCAGGTCTTCTGCACCGTGGAGGACGGACATGTGATGCAATTGTATCGAAGCCAGTACAAGTACATGAGCGGTCGTGACAAGGTGATCGCCATGGACCTTGCCCACGAGACCGGCATTGATGCTGAACTGATCGCGGGTCACATGACCGGTTTCAGACACGACCTATATTTCCGGGTGCCCTACGCACCCTTGTTCGTGGTGGACGGTGTACCCTGCGTGTTCGATCATGCCAATGGCTCGATCCGCCGTTTCACGAACGCTTTGGAGCCGCTTGAAGAAGTAGCCATGCTGTATCACCAGGACCGCGACTGGCATGGCATGTTGTTGCAGGATGCCGGGACCGGAACGGTGCATGCGGTATTCCAACGCAACGGCCGCATGTGGCTGAGCCCGGTGGATGCCTCAAGTGGCGTTCGTGGTACGCCGAAGCAGCTCACACATCCCTGGCCCGAACAGGTACAGGTCTTCGGGGACCATGTGTATTATGTGTACCGGCGCCACGGTTCGCTGCAGCACCGCACGCTCTACCGGGAGTCGCTGCGCTGATCCGCCGATCCTTCCGGTTCACCGGAATGCGCCTTGGGCGTGTCCATCCAAACCAGTGTACCCAAGTCACGCGATACTGCGCGCCATGTTCCTACCGGGAAGTCGATCCGCGCGATCCCGCTGGTGGGCATGTTCCCGATGTGCCCGCTGCTGAAGTACTCCACCGCCTCGGTGAACCCGGGGTTGTGTCCGAAGATCATCGCCGCCTGTACCGTGTCCGGGAAATTGTTCACGAGACCCAGGATGGTGAGGATGGATGGATGATAAAGTGTGCGTTCCAATATCAACTGTGGCCGTTCGGCCGTCGGGTCGAAGGACTTCACTTCGGAGGCCTGCAGGATATCGGCATAGTGTTGTGCGGTGGAAAGTGCGCGCCGCGCCGTGCTGCTTACGATCAGGTCCACGGGTTCCTTCCTGTCTTGGAAAGCACGCGCCATGAGGGGTGCATCGCGCGATCCGCGTTCGTTCAAAGGTCGGTCGAAGTCGGCCTGTCCCGGATCAGCCCAACTGCTCTTGGCATGGCGGCAGATGTAAAGCGTAAGCATGGATGAGCAGGAACGGGGCTAGGTCCCTTCCGGGTGCGAAGGTACTTCCACCACGGCTGTGAGCGCAGCGTACGCCAAGGCTATCGCCCGGGTTGAAGCTCCTCTTAGACCGTAACGTTCCGCAGGTTCTCCAACAGGCTGATCAAAAGCACGTTCGGGTCGGTGGTGATGGGCAGTTCGAATTGCACCATGCGCGCGTCGCTGAACTGTTGTCCGTTCCGGAAGCCTTTGCTGATGGTGAGATACAAGGCCCTGGGGTACTCGCCGGTGAAGTGCAATTGGCACAGGTTGCCACCGGCCATACGCAACACGTAGCGCGGGAAATGACTGTGCGCATCGTTCCAGGAAGTGTCCTCCTCCAACACATGGCCGTTCTCGCGAAGATCCTGGCCCCATTCGTCCATCACGTACAACAGCACATCCTCCACGAAGATCTCGGGATCGCGGGGCAACTGATGTTGACTGAAGTCCAGCGGCGCAAGCAAGCGGGAGCGTGTGTGACGGAGTGCCGTCGTCAGGTTATCGATCTGTTCGGTGAAAGTCATCGTTCAAGGACCACGTTCGTACAGGGGGCAAAGTATTCCCGTTGCATGGCTTGCCCGACCCACGGAGGATCGGGTTTTGCACGATCGATCCCACGATCGGGAACCTATTGTGGAGAACATGTCGAAAGAATATGGAGGGAACGGTCGACTTCTATCGATCTGGTTGCATGACTTCCAAAAATGGAGCTTGCCGAAGATCTTCGCGACCCTTCGAGCGCATGACCTAACGTTTGGAAAGCACCATACCACGGACCGGTAATGCCATAGGTCCGTGGTCCTGGGTTTCCGATGCACTATTCGTGAAGCCGATCGACACCAAGGTGCTCACGGACCTCATCATGAGCATGACCATCGCGCTGGTGCGTACCTGACCTGGCCCCGCAGGAGCCTACGAAAGATAGCTTGACCACGGCCTACGATCCAGCGGGGCCTTTTCCCATGTTTCTGGCCGACCCGTGAAAAAGACGGGGTGGAGGAATGTGCCAGGCGTGTAGGTTCGCATCATCCCATTACGATCAATACGAACCTCGAACGCATGGCCATCATGAATAAGAATACCCGCATCACGATCTTTATGCTCGCCGTGCTTCCATCGGCCTGTGGACCAGGTGAGAAGACATCTGGTCGATACGACAAGGAACACAAAACCGCTGTGGAGGCCATGGCACCTGGGGCCTTGGTAAGGGCACTGGACATGCCCGACCGACCCGTCATCAAAACCCATCTTGACTGTGTTCGGGCCGATTTCGCGGACTATTTCCGCGCAGAGACCGGCGAAGGGCCCGTGCCATTAAGCAGTACAGAGGTCATGGTATTATCCACTGAACTGACCGATGTCCTTGATCGCCTTGCGACCGAAGAGGTTGGTGAGTTCGTGGGAATGCGCATCCACCACGGCATCACAAGTGATGGCTCCGAGGTGTGGTATGCCCCGGTACTGAGCTTTGGTATCCTGAACGACCGCAACGATGACAGTTGGGACTGGAGGCCCATTGAGGAGGAATCCTATACCATCGATAGCAGTCATGTTCTGGTGGCCACGGCGGATACTTCGACCTGTTGGGATGACTATCTGCAAGTCATGCGTGTGAAGCGGAACTCCGACGATGCCGAATTCGATGAAATGGATGCCGAGGAGGATGTCCGTACCTACACCTACCATGGTGCCTATATCCAGGACATGATCGCCCACAATGCGGGGGATGCCATTTACATCAAACTGATATCCATAGCGGAATACACAACGGACGAGGACCCCGATCTCAAAGGCATACTGCATCACTGCGCCCTCGTAACCGCACGAGATGTCGATCACGAGAACATCGACGATGACGACGGCATGCCATCGAGACCGGTGTTCAAGCAGCGTGGTCTGAACATAGGAAGTCCTTGCCCGCCCAATTGTCTTCGTGTCCTGCTGCCGGAGAAGGGACTTGATATTCGCAAGAGCTGTCTGTGATCGCTGCCCCCTATGCCCTATTTTGGCGGCATGGGATGGGTGATGATGACCATGATCCTGAAACCATTGCTCCTGGCTTGCACGCTCGGGGTCGTGGTCGCCAGGTGGCGCACGATGCCGGGCTCGGGTTGGCTGATGGTAATGTTGGCCCTGGGGACCATCGTGGAGGTTACAGCAGTGATGTTGGTCCTGTTACAGGGATACAATCTTTGGCTGTATGATCTTTTCATACCGGTGGAGCAACTATTACTAGTGGGATACGCCTGGCGGCAATGGGGGCACCATTACTTCCGGGCATATTTGCTGGTGGTCACCGCGGTCATTCTCGTCGTGATGCCCTTCGAAGTATATGGCTCCATTCTTCGCTCCGAGTTCGTGGGGCGTGGCTTTCTGATCTGCGCCACACTGGTGCTGCCTGCATACCTGGCATTGCTTTTCCGGGAGGCCATCGCACTGGACGGTGTTCTTTTCCGTAGCGCGACAACCTGGATCGCACTGGGAGTGGTCATTTACCTGGGGGCAAGCATTCCCTTGATGGGCTTGATGAATACGCTGAATAGCAATGATGTGGATCTTGCCATGCGACTATACCGGATCAATGACGTGGTTTTCGCGCTAAGGTTCGGGACCATCATTTTCGGAGTCCTTCGTTTTCCGGTGATGCCGGGGGACCATCCATCGGTGCATGCCAAGCCGATCACGCATCCGTGAGGTGCGCGCGGAACGATCCTTACCGTTGCAGTACCCCCAAAAAGCAAGAACGGCACCCCGTGAAGGGTGCCGTTCCGCCGTGTCACTTTCACCAAAAAGCTACACGTAGGCGACGAACTATTTGCCGTCGCGATCTTTATCCATGTTGGTCTCGCGGTCGATGTTATCCTTGGTGCGGTCCCACCAGTTCTCCACATCATCCGAGGTGCGACGGGTCGATTCACGCACGTCGATCCAGGTTCCTTGCTGGCTGCTCTCCACATCGGAAATAGCCCGTTCGACCTGAGCCTTCTGTTGGGTCAGTTCGGTACGAAGTGCTTCCTGCTCCGCGCGCTTTTCGGCATCCATGTCCTTCTCGGCCAGGCGCTCGGTCACATTGCCCAGTTCCTTGGTGATGTTGTCATGCATGTTGCGCAACTTGTCCAATGCATCATTACGCTCGCGCTCATACTCACGGAGGCTTTCCGCTTCGGCAGCATCATCCAGTTTGTCCTGGACGTTCTCCATCTTGTCGTCCATCTTATCGCGCTGATCTTCGGCGGTATTGCTGCACGCTGTGAGCATCATGCCGCCAGCGATGGTGGTCGCTATGAGAAGGTTTTTCGTGGTCTTCATGGGTTGTGGATTTGTGGTTCTTGAAACTCGTCCTGCGATCCGTGCACCACGTTGGGTATCGGCGACCATGAAGTGCTATTCTTCACGCCCAGCCTGCGATCCAACGATCCGCGTTACCTCAACTGGCTCGACGCGCCTGTGGATAATTCGCCCCACGGGTGATACACCTGTGCGCATTTGCACCCCGTCCGGATCGTCCCGGACACTATCCCAGGACATGCTCAGCCGTCATTTCGACGTTACCCGGAGACCACGGGGTCCGAAAAACACTGCTACGGTGTTACCTGTGACGACATCCTGGACGGTGCTCTAAACGCTTGTGTCCACTTGTGGTATCAAGCGCCAAGTACATCCCGAACCCTTGGCAGCGGTGCACCGTGCGGAATAGCCCACCAAGGCACAACGCTTTTGAATGTTGATGAACCCTCCGTTGGTGCCCACACCCTCCGGGTCGAACCCTGCACCATTGTCGGTAATTGTGATCACCAAGGCGCTGCTTGCATCCAGGGTGATCGAAAGCGTGTCGGCACCACTATGCTTCAAGGCATTGTTCAATATTTCCTGGAACACGCGGAACAGGATGGTACTGGTATCCGCAGGCATAAGTTGGGCTTCTCCCACCACCACCACATGGCAGCGCACGTGGCAAACGCGTTCAACACGTTCGGCCTCCATACAAATGGCATCCATAAGCGAGCGCTGATGCCACAGATCATAATTGAGGTCGTGACCCAGGCGACGCACCTCCTCGATGCCTCGGTCCAGGGTATCACGGATACTCGTCAAATGAACGTCGGACGTGTTCTCCGCCAGCTGCGTGTTCAAACCCAATTGCGCCACGGTGAGCAATTGGGCCACATTGTCGTGCAGCTCACGTCCCACTTCACGCAAAGTTTGCTGTGTCGCCTCGCGCTCAGCGAGCATCACCTCTTGATCGCGGATCCGTTGTGACTCCGCCATCTCCGCACGATGGCGCTGGCGTCGGTTGGCGTTCAATACAAGCAGGAGCACAACGAGACCAAGGAACAGGAACAACACCATCGTGCTTACGATGATGGTCCATTGCAGATCGGCCGTGGTCAACATGGGATCATGGTCGCAGCTGGTCGAGTCGGGGTTCGGGATCCAGCACCGGTAGTGCGGTACAAGAGCGGGGGATCATTCCTAGGATGTCCTGCTCGAAATCTAATCACAAATAGGTTCCGGACATCCAGCCGCGAAGGCACAACACGGAAAGCCCATCGATCCAACAACGAGGCGTATAGTCTAAGCTCCGTAAGCGCGATGCCTTACAACGGCGTTTCGTTCACGCTCTTGAAATTGGGCGATGGCACCGGTGGAGGATCGCCTGGGTCTTTGCGCAGGACGAGATAGGTCATTCCGGCGATCAGTATAAGCAACAGCAGCACCGACCACATACCAAGCGCAGACTTTCGCTGGCCATCATCATTCGTTCTGAATAACATGTCGCATCGAGTACAAGGGTCGTACCCGATCCTCCTGGACAGGGTTCGATGGTACCAGTGCGTTCCGCTGTGGTAAGGATTCCCGCTGGGGCGATCCGGTTGACCAGGAACTTGCCCACATCGATCCTGCTGAACAGGTCGGCGCATCGATCTCTATACCTACTGCAACACCCAACCCTCCACCGCATCGATGCGCACATACAGGAATGTACCATCATTCGAAAGCACATCGGCCGCGGTGATCCCTTCCAGCATCAGCTTGATCGGCGCATCGGCAGCAGGTCCATCGTGTATCGCGTTACCTGCGGGTAATTCAACATTACGTAACGCTTTGCGCGTATCACTGATCCGCGACCCATGCACATAGCCACTGATGCCCTTGTACCTTACGCGAAACCAGTCGGCGCTGGCGGCAAGGAGGGACAGTGCGTGTTCCTTCGGCACATGCAGGATCACGGGTGCTTTCGCATTGGGGGCCGCTCTTAGCGCTACTTCCCGGTTACCGACACGTGCAGAAAGTGCCATCAAGGTCGTGTCCGCTTTCAAAGCCGGTGCAGCCTGTTCGGAGGTGTGTAGATAGGGATAGGGGTCGATCGCCCCTTCGCCCTGGGAATAGATGCCGAAGTGCAGATGAGGTGGGGTGTGCTTCGCATTGCCGGTGTTTCCAACGGTGCCCAGCGTATCACCAACGCTGACCATGCGCAAGCCATCAACGTACTGGCTGTCCAGATGCGCATAGTAATAGGTCCGTCCTTCGTTCCGCAACCACACGACCTTGCCACCGAGCTTGTTCTGTGCGGCACTCGCCCAACCCTTGGTCACTGCCACGACCGGGGTGCCTCGCGGTGCGAACACATCCACGCCTTCGTGTTTACGCCTTCCCTGATCCCGCACATTGCCGAAGAAACTCCGGATGTGGCCACTGTCGGACCCTTCCACGGGAAAGCCGAGGGACGCGCCGGTCCGTATGTTGATGGTGAGCCGGGCGCTACGCAATAGCTCGGGTTGTACACGGACCACGTAGCTGCGATCCTTTTCAACCACCCATTCCAATACCGATCCCTCGTGGGCCGAGACCAACGCGCGCATTTCATCCTCACCATCGCGCAGTTCGAATACGTCCACGAAGATCTCCGTGCGTGCAGTGTCGGCACCGCTCACGGTCAGGGTCACACGTTCACCGCGCAGCGGGCTTAGGCGATAACCCAATGCGAGCGGTCGTTCAGCCGGGAAGTAGATCGTCTCGGAGAATGGAGGTGCGATCACGATACTGTCGGCAAAGGCGAGGGCCGATGCTTCCTGCCAGGCCAGTCCCAATGCGGTCTTGTCCAACCCAGCCTTGCGCAATCCGTCCACGTAGCGTGCGTGTGGTGTGGAGGCCGCGAATAGGCTCGGGCGCACGGGGCCGCACGACGGATGGAGCATCATCGATACCGAGCATCCCAGTGCCACGCGGAGTGTAGAACGTGAGGGTCCTCGCATCATCGCGGGCCGCGTTGCAACAAGGATGCCCTACGGACGAGGTAGGGTCGATGGGGAATATACCCGACCTGCGTGCCGATCGCGCAACGCAATTTCCCCAGGACGTGGAGGATCTTCCACCGCCCCGTATGGCCTGTTCGTTCCGGGGACCGCATGAACTGTGGGATGCGGTGGGTCTGAAGCCGATCGGCCCGATGCTGGCGGTTTCCGGACAAAACCCTGATACCATGGAAATGAAAGATGATCTGACCCAACTCAACAACCTCCGTGACCTGCTCGAGGACAGTCGTGAGGGATATATCAAGGCAGCCGAGCGTGTGGAGGATCCCCAGGTGAAGCGCATGCTGGTCTCCCTGAGCACGAGCCGCCTGAAGCTGATCCAGGAGGTGGACGATCTGCGCATGCAGGCCGATCCCGAAGCGAAAACACGCGATGGTGGTACGATCAAGGGTGATCTGCACCGTGCATGGATAGAACTGCGCGATTCCATGTCAAAGAGCGATAATGCCAATGTGCTGCACGAGTGCGAACGTGGTGAGGAATACCTCATCGGTCACTACGAGGATGTGGATGCCAAGGACGTGCATCCGAACACCTTCGCCTTGTGCCAACGCCAACGTGCGGAAGTACAGGGCAACCTCGGTCGCATCAAAGCGTTGGCGCACACCTTTGAGAACATCGAAAAGTGAACCAGGCGTGTGGATCGGAACATCCCCGTAAGGCTGTGCCCTTCCATCAGCGGCGTGTACCGTGACAGTATCGATCATCATCTACTCTCATCCCTCCCTTCAACTGGTTCCTCCGAGCCACCAAACCCACCCCCCCTTGAGCGACTTCCAGCCACTATGCGCACAGGATGCCATCGAAAAGTTCCGGTCCATCGTGAAGAACAACGCGGTGTGCATGTTCATGACCTCCCTGGATCAGCGCCCCATCTCGGGTAGGCCCATGGCCACCCAACTGGTCTGCGATCAGGGCAATTTCTGGTTCCTCAGTTCACGCTTGAGCATGAAGGACCAGGATATTGCGAACGACCCACATGTGCATCTCCTCTTCGCCAACACACCCGCCTCGGAATTCATGTCGATCTATGGCACCGCGGAAGAGGTGGAGGATCCCGCGAAAAAGCGTGAGTTGTGGATGCCCCTGGCCAAGGCCTGGTTCCCCGAAGGTGTGGACGATCCCGACCTGACCGTACTGAAGGTGACGCCGACCGAGGGATATTACTGGGATACCAGCAAGGGACGGATGATCACCTTGATGAAACTCGCCGCGGCAGCCATGACCGGAAAGACCGCGGACGTGGGGGTGGAGGGTAGGATGACGATCTGAGTTCAATGCCTGTCCTGTGGCGTGTATTTCGCTTCATTGATAGCAAAGGCGATAGTGCGTGGCTGAAAGGCCACCAGACGTTACAAGTCGGATGGAGTTCCACGGTTGGGTAACACGATTAAATTCGTTTTCCCAAACCCGCGGAACATGCGTCCTTCGAGCTTAAGCCTGATCACGGCATACGTACTGCTGGTCGCCTGCACCCCAAGATCTCCGTACTCAGCTGCAGGCTAGGCTGGAAGCGATCGAGGGCCAGGGCATTCTCATGCAGAGCAACATGGATCGCCCCGATGTTGATCAGACAATCCAGGATGCCCTCCTTGTTGCCGAGCGCTTCATAGATCGCTAGGCTGCGTTGGTAGTGATCCAGCCCTTTGTCATGCTGTCCCAGGTATGGTGAATATTGCCAAGGTTGATCAAACTACCGGCGATACCGCCCTGATCATCCTGCACCTCACGGATCTTCAGACTGCGCTGGTAATGGTCCAGTGCCTTGGCGTATGCACCCTGCGATCCGCATAAGTTACCGATGTTGTTCAGCGAAGCGGCGATCCCTTGCTCATCGCCGATCTCCTCCCTGATCCTCAGGCTCCGGTCATAGTGTTCCAGCGCGGCCACATAATCCCCTTGATCGCGGTCAATGACCCCGATATTGCTCAGCGTTGTGGCGGCACCTTTCCGATCCCCGATCTCTTGTCGTAGTACCAGGCAGCGTTGATAGTGGCAAAGCGCATGAGGGAGATCGCCGCTATAAAAGAAGTGGACCCCCATCGTGTTCAGGGCTTGTGCCATTGGTGCTTTGAGAACCCTGGCCGCAGCGAATTCATACTGCGATAGGGCCAGATGGAAGGCTGAGTCGGAAGTCGGACAGGCTGTTCAGGTACCCATCCACGATGTAGGAATGGAACGCGGCCAGGCGTACCGTATCGGGGCTGGTGGGATCTTTCCACACCGCCCAGAGGGAATCCGAAGCAGTTTGGGGCAGGGTGCTTTACGTCTGCACCGTAAGGCATGGCACGAGCAAGAGGAGTGGAAGAAGGGAGCGTCTCATGTTGGCGAGGATCCTTGACACCGAAACCAGGTTGGAAAGGGCATCGATCTCATCGCTCAGCACCCCTTCAGATCGTGCATTGCGCAGCACATTGCGAAAAGCTTTTACGGCGCCCACCAAGACAATACGCGCGCCTGGCGACAACTGTCGCCCTGTTCAATGTACGCGGTGCTCATCCGGGACAACAGTCCATGGACGCCCGGTCTACCCACGAATCGTTGTGCAACAAGTGGTGCGCGCAAAATTGCAGCCAGCGCCAACAATGCTACCTGGCGCATGAGGGTTGGCCGTGACATGGTGCCGTTCAGGACTAACAAAATACGGGAGCGCCTGAACTACTGAATGTCGGACACACGAACCAGGATCGTCGTTCCGGTTAATGAAGGGCATCATCGATGTGATGCCCACGCCGCATCAATGTGGCCTATCCGTTTGTGGATAGGTGGGTTCCTCCACCGGTGGGTTGCCGCCGGGCGGTGAACCAGGCGGCTGTTGTGGTTCTGAGGGTGGCGAGATCGGCTGATCGGGTGGTGGTGCGATCTTCGGCTCCACCGGCTGTGCGGGTGGTGCGATCTTGGGATCGGGTCCAGGTGGTTGTTTGGGCATTGTGTCAGGGTATTTTTGAGATCGTGGCACGTGCACCTCGACTCATGCTTCCTGGTGCTTGTGCCTGCCTTCGCGCACCTCCTCCACCAACTTGGCGTTGAAGGCCGGCAGGTCCTGCGGTGTGCGGCTGGTGACCAGTCCATGGTCCACCACCACTTCGGCATCCTCCCAATCGGCACCGGCATTGATCAGATCCGTCTTGATGCTTGCATAACTCGTCACCTTGCGTCCCTTCAGTACATCAGCCTCGGCCAACATCCATGGGCCATGGCAGATGGCTGCCACGGGTTTGTGTTCCTCGAAGAAGGCACGCACGAATTCCACGGCTTTCTTTTCCTGACGCAATTTGTCGGGGTTGATCACCCCGCCGGGAATTACCAAGGCATCGTAGTCGCCCGCGCTTACCTCATCCACGGTGTGGTCCACCTCCGTGCTCCCCTTCCAGTCGCCGTTCGACCAACCCTTGATGCTGCCGCTTTTCAACGATACGACGTGCACGGTCGCACCAGCATCCTCCAACGCTTTACGCGGGCTGTCCAGTTCACTTAGTTCATATCCATCGGTGGCCAGGATCGCCACCTGTTTGTCCTTCAATTGATCGCTCATGGGTTCGTTTTGGTTCGATGTAATGATTCAATTTCCTGTAATGCCGGGAGCCACGCCACGGTCCGGTTTCGGCACGGTGGGCCGGTCATCGTCCTCCTCCTTCGTCGCAGGTTTCGGCTTGTCAGAGATAGGCGTGTCTTTTCTCACCGGAACATCCGGGCCGGTGCGCTGCGGTTCTTTGTCATTTGCTTGCGTCATGTCGATCTGGACACAGATCGCAGGCCGACGAATACATGCCGAATGGGTGCCGCCATGCCGTAGCGCTCCAACGCCATGCGTTGTATCCAACTTCCACCCCGATGTGGGGTATGGTCCACACCGTGAGGCGCTTGTTGCTCGATCGTCGCGGAGGGTTGGTAGTTCCCGACCATGACCAGATCACCCCTGTTCCAGATGATGGCGGTGGTCGCGTCATAAAAGCTGTACGCTTCAATGAGCGTGTGACATCGTGATGCCGCCCCTATGCGACCTTTACCCGCGAGACCCTCATCCTATGTGCTGGTAATTCGCTCGCTTCGATCGTCAATGCCTGTCATTCACACCGTCTATGTCATTGAGCTGCACCGCAAGGTATTCAGCGAACATCGGCGTTTTCGAGAGGCCAACCCGCAGTACAATGGCATACTGGAATGTCTGTATGTGGGACAGACGAGCAAGATGCCGAAGGAGCGTTTCGCGCAGCACAAGAGCGGTCACCGCAATGCAAAGGGGCAGAAACTCAGCAGCGAGATCGTGCGGAAATATGGGCTGTACCTGCGCCCCAGTTTGTACCAGGAGATCGGCCCATTGAGCCGGGCGGAAGCATTGGAAGTGGAGGAGGGCCTTGCGCTGGAGCTACGCCGGAAAGGTTATGCGGTGTGGTGGGGGTGATCCGGACACCTTTAGTCATCAGATCACTCCACACCACCAGGCACCTTCACCGTACGGGCCCCTGCGCGCAGCACATACACACCCGGTGCAGGCGTAGGTACAAAGAGACGGTCCGTACTGGCCGTTGTGTTGAAGATCAGCCGACCCTGCATATCAAAGAGCCAGAGCGGTCCCAAGGGGAGGCCATCCGGATGCTGCACCCAAATGCCGCCGTAGGTCGGTGCGGTGATCAGTGCAGGCAGGGTGTGTTCCCCCAAGGACTGCGTGCCGGAAATGCAGGGCCCGTAGAAAGTGAAGGGCAGCAGAACGGGCAACGAGACGGACACGATCAAGCTGGGTGTGTATTGCCAACCGGGTGCGTTCAGGTTGTAGTACAGCACGCCCATGAAGAATGGATCCACGGGCGATACATTGAGGTGGTAGTTGCCGGGCGGCAAACAAATGGATGTGTCGGCCTGTTGCGCATCAGGTGTCAATTCGAACACGCCATTGGCGATGATCCCCATATCATCGTAAAGCTGCCAGTTGAACTGGCCGGTGATCGGGGGCCCACCGGAGTTCGCCACCGTCGGAGAAAGCTCTGCACATGGTGCCGGTGGGCATAGATCGAAGGTCTGTTCCCACGTGCATGCCAGGGAGTCGGTGAAGCCGGTCCATAATTCCAGACGACCTTCAAAGGGCGCAGGAGGCATGACCACACCATCCATCACGCGCAATACGTGCCAGCTTTGGTCCGTGATGGCGAAGGGGTTCACTGTTTCGATGGCCAGTGTATCCCCACTGGAATCGAAGAGGATGAAATTGGGATAGTCGAATGGAGCGAAAGTGGGGTTGGCCACGAGTACCATCAAGACCGTATCGTTGAACGCATGCCAATGCACCGAAACAAGCTCCAGGTCCGCACATGTACCAACACCACCGCCGTCACTTACAGTGAACATATGTTGCGGTGGAGGCGCGCTGTCCAGGATCCCGGTGGATGCATCCGTGAAGTCGATGATATAGTCGCCAGCGGGTAATTGGCCCAGTTGCAGGACCTCCGTGTGCGGAATGAGCACCGTGATCCCGCCGTTGCTCATGGCCACCAGTGTGATGTTCACGTCATTGCCACTTACTTCCGCCACAGCCGTTGCGATGTAAGCACCGCCGTCGCTCAGGTTGCCGATCAGCGAGATGCTCACGTTGTCGCTTGTGGTGGGGTTGGGCGGCGAAACCGCGATCTGGTCGATGTAGAAATGGGTCTGTGCCTGTGCAACAAGGACGAACAGACAGGAGATAAAGAGGGTATTGGTGCGTTGCATGATCTCTGGTTTATTTGGACAAGACGTTTGCAAAGGTTCCGACGCTGTCCGCATGGACAAATTTATGGTGCTCCGGTGAGGCGGATGAAGGATCGTATATCGCCCATGAACGGATCTTCGATGCTCTCGATGGTCCAGTGTTCGAAATGCACGTGAACGGGACCTT
Source organism: Flavobacteriales bacterium (assembly GCA_041745875.1). Lineage (GTDB taxonomy): Bacteria > Bacteroidota > Bacteroidia > Flavobacteriales_F > PHOS-HE28 > PHOS-HE28. Next base: position 29,460 of record JBGTIB010000147.1, read on the forward strand.
GGTACACGATCCTGGGCTCCATTTGATGCGGATGTCCTGCTGTGAACGATCTGCAGCGGATCTCACCGGTACTTGAACCACGCCGCCATGAACGGGTTGTATGGCGCGTACACCGGCTTGCCGCTCTCGGCGCTGTGTTCGCTGATGTACACCAACTCGCGGTCGTTCAAGGCCTGCAGTGCAGTGACCAGCGCAGCGGATGAAGGCAGGTCGTACTTCTTCGTGAAGACGGCGCCGGTCGGTGTATCCACCTCACCCTCCTTTGAGATCGCAGCGAAGAGGTCCCACTGGTTGCGGGTGAGGGCGCTGCGCAGGGTGGCCATGATCGCGTCCTGCTCCCGCACGATGCGCAGCAGGAGGTCCACGATGGTGTCGCGCACCGGTGGACGACCATCGGCGAAGAGCCGGTTGAACAGCACCTGCACATAGTAGGTGTGACCCCGGCACAGGTCGTAACAGAACAGGGCATCCTCCAGCTTCAGGGTACGCCTGTACCGCTTGAAGATGGCCCTGGCCCAGTCGGCATAGGTCGTACGGTCGATGCGCTTCAACTCCACCTGGTCGGCGCTGCCATAGAAGGGGTTCTTCGCGTTGTTGAACAGGTCCAGCAATATGTGGCGTTGGCTGCCGGAGAAGATCACCCGGACCTTTGAGTTGTGCTGCAGCTCGGTGCGCAGCACGGCATCCATGCGGATATCCCCGAACTCCGCGATCTGCTGGAACTCGTCGATGGCCAGGAAGATGGTGCGGTCCTGTTCATGCAGGATGCGGAAGATCTCGCGCGTGGTGGCCGCATCCTGTCGGCGGTCACTTCGCTCCAGGCCGATGCTCGGTTTACCGGTCAGTTCATCCACCGTTACTACGGGCCGAAGGGCACCGAACCAGGCCATGGCGTTCTTCAGGAACTGCTTGGGCGTGGGGTTCAGCGCCTCATGCACGGCGTTCAGCAGGATGGTATTGAACTCGTGCGCATCGCGTGCCGCATAGATGTCGGCGAAGACCGTCCGCGCGCCACGCACCTTCGCCAGCGTGTTGAACACGTGGTGGATGAGGCCCGTCTTGCCGTAGCGCCGTGGGCTGTACAGCATCACGTTGCGCCCGTTGCGTAGCGCCGAGGCGATGGTGCGGGTCTCCTCCTCCCGGTCGCAGAACAGCTGCGGCGAGAGGTAGGCGTTGACGGCGAAGGGGTTGTCGTTGGTCATGGCGGGCATCGGGGGTGTGCCCGCAAGTTAGGAAAGTTTAGTAAGGAAAGATTACTAAGGTTTGTTTACTGGGTGGGGTGGGTGGTAGCTGCCCATCAATGTTTCTCGTGATTTCTGGAGGCTGCCAGCGCGATCCGTTTCAACTGGGTAGTGGCACTAACCACTTCGCTGCCCTCCTTCTTCAACTTGGCCTTGAGGTAATTCCAGTAGAGGGGGCCTTCGGGAGGGGAAAAAGGAAGGAGGGGAGGGCCAGCTTTCGATGGCATTGATCCTGTTCGCCTATCCTGGGCCATTCCGTCCACCGTGGTTTTCTTTGGTGTGCGAACTTCCTCTTCATGGCCATGCTGCTTCCCAAGGAACACACCGCTGAGTTCATCGTCACCTATACCAACCTGCTGCACTATGCGGGTGAGGTATCCGGCATAGTTCCGGAGAATACCGATGTGGAAAGCTTCGTGAAGCTTGGCCCCGAGATGCTGGTCAAATGTCGCATCGCCCTTTTCCAGGACATGGGACTGCTGGATGAGTTCCGTGCGGATGCGATGGACCATGCTGCGCGCTTCGAGCCCATGCTGACCGCTGTGGAGCACGCACGGCCCACGCTTCTGTTCGTTCTGCGCGACACCCCGGAGCACTCGATCTGCTTCGACATGGTGGATCGCACCTTCTGCCATGTGAAAAGCCTGAACGATCCGCTCGGTGCTGCATTGCAAGGGCATCAGATCGCGCGCGCCGTGCTCATGACGTACAAGGGCCAGGTGATGCACGATGGGCTGGTGATCGCCGAACCAGCGAAGGAACCGTTCACCGAAGCCCAGAAGCAGCAGATGAATGCCGACTATGAGCACGCACTCGCTGAAGGTGACATCATGGCGCCGTGGGGACCGGGCCATGAACGCCTCCGGGTGGAAGACCTCAGCCAAGAAGCTGTGGCGGCCACCTTTGCCCATGCCTCCCTGTTCCATCCGAAGTTCGTGGAGCTCTTCACCAGTATTGCAAGCACGAGCCCGTATGAGCATGCCTTCCTTGAACTGTGCCTCGATGCCGTGCGGGTCTTGCGGGGCAATCCGGATCATGAACTTGCCCGGTTGGCGGAGGAAGGCGCGGTGACGGATCGCGACCTGTTCCTCTTTGCGCTGGACCGGATCGAGGGCGATGTGCGCGCCATTCTCCGCCGCTCCATGGGCCAGCGGACCCAGCGGAAAGCCAAGCCGCGCAGCCTACAGCGGCCCGCAGCGCCCGCCCCAACGCGCGAACCGGTCACCCTCGCCGAACGACTGAACGCTGCAACTCCGTTCACGGCCACCGGCACCCGCGAACTCACGCAAGTGATGCGCGAGCAAGGCACACCCATTTCGCTCAAGACCATGCTCACGGTGGAACGGGTTGAAGAAGGACCCTTGGAGGTCGGTATCACCTGTGTGCTGCAGGACACAGGCACCGGCGTGCAGTTCGCCGCACCACTTACCTACCTGGTGCTTCCGGCATCCTCACCCTTCTTCCGCGAGGTGGAGGTCTGGCGGCGCAAGCGGCACAAGATCATCGCCCGGCTGAACGCTGGTTTTTGATAACGCTCTGGATATGCCAACGCCCACCATCCACGGCACTGCGAAGGTCACGGCACTGATGCGCACCAAGACGGCGTTGGTGCCGGCCGATGCCGACCCTTGGTGCGCCAATCTCTTCGCCTACCAAGGGCGCAAGTGCCTGTTGATCACCCATGCGGCCACCTGCTGGAGCATGGTCGCGTTGGATGTGCGCAAGGCTGATCTGCAGCCCTTCGATGCCTTCTTCGCGCATCGCTTGCGCACGCAACTGCTGCACGAGTGGCCCATGCACACGCAGGCCATCGAGCGCTACCTGGCAACGCTTTCAACACCGATCCTAAGCACCACCAACAACGACAAGGCCACCCTGGGGGTGATGAACCTGTACGTGCAGAACCTGAAGTACAAACTGGCCATGGCCGAAGGGCCGCTTACCGACTCGCTCGCGCGCAATGTGGCCTGGGGCGATAACGATGGCCTGGTGAGTTCGCGTACGCTGCGCAAGGGTCCACGAGATGCGAAGTACTTCGTGCCTGCCGAGCGGATGTGCGCTGTGCTGGGGATCGCCTACGATCGGAAGGATCACAGCGATCGGCAGAGCATGGCGCTCTGGGGGCGGAAAAGCTGGCGGAGCATGTGAAGACCCTGGATATGGCCGAGCGCGGTCGCTACCCCCAACGTTCCGTCAGCACTGCCGGGCTGTTCAGCGCATCACAAGGGTGTTCTTGAAGTTGACCAACCGGCTCTTGTTGGAGGTGAGGCGGAACGCGGGCAACCATCCCCGCTCACTCCTCCTCGTAGTAGTACGAGTGGTCGATCCCTTTCATGAACATCTCCCGGCTGTCGATCTGGTCGGTAAGCGCGTGCTTCAGCAGCTTTTTGAGTGGGGCGGCATTCACGGCGCTTTGCATCATCGCGTTCATGTATTCCTTCTTACCGATCCTGCTCCAGTCCACACACCGCTTCATGCGTTTCTTCAGGATCAGGTCCAGCCATATCCGTGTGCTCCGTCCGTTGCCATCCATGAACGGGTGGGCCACGTTCATCTCCACGTACTTGTCCACGATCTGATCGAACGTATCCTCGGGCATCGCGTCGATCTGCTGCAGCGTGGCCCCGAGGAAGTGCGAAGTCGCGAATTGGAAACCGCCTTTGGAGATGTTCTTCTGCCTGATCTGCCCCGCGAAGGGGTACAGGCCACCGAATAGGTAGGCGTGGATCTGCTGCAGGCCTTTGGTGGTACCGATCTCGATGCTGTCGATGAACGAGCTCTCGAACAACGCGTAAGCCTTTGTCCTGCTCTTTCCGTCCACGCTTTCTTCGCTGTACGTGAACCATTGGATGAAGCGGTTCGCCTTCTTGCTCGGGAACTGTTTGCCCAAGGCGATGATGCCGTCGTGGTCGAGCATGTCGGTAAGACGCTTCTTGCCGTCCGGCGCGAGCAGTTTCAACTGGGTAGTGGCACTAACCACTTCACTGTTCTCCCGCTTCAACTTGGCCTTGAGGTATTTCCAATAGTTGCGGGTCTTGTCGTAGTCGTCCTGGTCGGTAAGCACCGCTACCATGTCCAGCACCGAGAACCACCACTTGGCGTGCTCCTCGTCCCATACGGCGCGGACCTCGCGATCGTCGAAGAAGCGGATGGAGATCTTGCTCATGTCGCCCGGGAATTCACGAGACCAGCTTCACGATCCTCTCTGCCACTTCACGGTACTTGGCCGTGCTGATTCTCCCCGCAACATACCTGATGATGCGTCGGTCCGCAGTGAACACCTTGTTTGGGCGGATGTGGCTGACGATGGGAAGCCTTCCTGTGGCAAAGTCCTTTTCGGTGAGCGCCACTTCTTGCCCATCGCGCTTGGACTGGCTGGTGATCTGGCAGAGCATGACATCATCGCCACCCCAGTCGGCGATCACGAGGGCAGGGCGGCGCTTGCTTCCGCTCAGGTCTGAGAACGGGAAGGGAATGACCACCACATCACCTTTCATAGCCCGGCCCAAGCTTGATCCTCTTCTTCACCCTCCCAATCCTTGCTCAGGCTCGGCTCGCTGGCTATGGTCAATGCTGCCGTGTCATCCAGAAGTTCCTTCAAGAGCACCTTCTTCTCCTGGGTGGAGCATTGCCGGATCCACGCCAATACTTGGGCGATGGAAAGTGGCAGGTTGTGCTCTGAGGCGGGCATGGCTTCACGAAGATACGGCCGGAGGATCTTGACTTCCGCCATGGGCTTGTTAGCCTTTCCTTATGCACCGTAAGTCGACCCAGTGGGTCGACGCTACAGGTGCGATCTACCAGCGTTATGCGTCAAGCCGAAGCCTTCTCCTTCTTCGCCTTCCCATTACTCTCCTTCTCATCGATCGGCTTCCTCAACACGATCTTCCCATCAAACACATCGATCACCTGCGCCTTGCCGGTCTCGAGGGTGCCTGCGATGATCTGCTTGCTCAGTTCGTTCAGCAATTCCTTCTGGATCATGCGCTTGATCGGGCGTGCTCCGAATTGTGGATCGAAGCCGGTACTTGAGATGTGTGCGATCAGCTCCTGGCTGGGGATGAGGTGGATGTCCTTCTCCTCCAGCTTTTGCAGGAGCATGTGCAACTGCAGTTTCACGATCTCACGCACATCCGCCTGGCTCAGCGGACGGAACATGATCAGCTCGTCCACGCGGTTGAGGAACTCGGGACGCACGGTCTTGCGCAGCAGGTCCATCACTTCACGCTGGGTCTTCTCGATCACCTCTTCCAGGTTCTTGCGTTCGAGGCCTTCGAAGTTCTCCTGGATGATGTGCGAGCCGATGTTGCTCGTCATGATGATGAGCGTGTTCTTGAAGTTCACCACCCTGCCTTTGTTGTCGGTGAGGCGGCCATCGTCCAGCACTTGCAGCAGGATGTTCCACACGTCGGGGTGGGCCTTCTCGATCTCGTCGAGCAGCACCACGCTGTAGGGCTTGCGGCGCACGGCCTCGGTGAGTTGGCCGCCTTCGTCGTAGCCCACGTAGCCGGGGGGCGCACCCACGAGGCGTGACACGCTGTGACGCTCCTGGTACTCGCTCATGTCGATGCGCGTCATGGCGTGCTCATCGTTGAAGAGTATCTCGCTGAGCGCTTTCGCCAGTTCGGTCTTGCCGACACCGGTGGTGCCGAGGAAGATGAAGGAGCCGATCGGCCGCTTCTCATCGCCCATGCCAGCGCGGTTGCGGCGCACGGCGTCGGCCACGGCATGCACGGCCTCGTCCTGACCGATCACGCGCTTGTGCAGCTCGTCCTCCAATTTCAGGAGCTTGGTGCGCTCGGCTTCCAGCATGCGCGTCACGGGTACGCCGGTCCAGCGGCTCACCACGGCGGCGATCTCCTCCACGTCCACTTCCTCCTTGATCATCTTGCTGTCGGCCTGCATCAGCAGCAGTTCATCCTTCGCGGCGAGCAATTGCTTTTCGGTCTCCTGGATGCGGCCGTAGCGGATCTCGGCCACCTTGCCGAAGTCGCCTTCGCGCTCAAATTGCGCGGCCTGGTGCTTCAGGTCCTCGATCTGGTCCTTGGCGCTATTGATGCGTTCCACCAACGCGCGCTCGCTTTCCCAGCGGGCCTTGAAGCCGTCGCGCTGGCCGCTGAGTTCCGCGAGTTCCTTGTTCAGCTCGGCGAGCTTGGCCTCGTCGTTCTCGCGCTTGATGGCCTCGCGCTCGATCTCCAACTGCATGATGCGGCGGTCGATCTCGTCGAGCTCCTCGGGCTTGGAGTTGATCTCCATGCGCAGTTTGCTGGCGGCCTCGTCGATCAGGTCGATGGCCTTGTCCGGCAGGAAACG
>JBGTIB010000148.1:0-4816 GCA_041745875.1 Flavobacteriales bacterium
CCGCCACTGTGCCTCTTTCCCGCGTGAAACAAGCTGCGCCTTCTCCAACACCTTCAAATGCTTGCTTACCGCAGGCAGGCTCATGCTGAAGGGTGCCGCCAACTCGTTCACCGTGGCGGGCCCATCGGCAAGGCGAGAAAGAATGGCCCTGCGCGTGGGATCGCTCAATGCATGAAAGGTCATGCTCAGGCGGTCGGCGGTGATGGCGGGTGACATTGTGCTGGAGCGCTATGGCGTGACAAACGTATTAAACCATAAGGTTAAATACAAATAGTGTGACAGAACGTTGGACCTTCGCTGCGCCATGCAGGCAAGTCCCATCGACCGAACGCTCCCCGGCGACATCGCCTCCCGCACCTTCACGCCTTCCGCGCCGAACGGACAGCACAATGTCACCCGTCATCGCCAGCGCGACCGGTGTACTGCAGGGCTACTACAAACACTTCGCATCGTGGATGGCAGATCGCGGCTACCACGTCACCACCTTCGACTACAGTGGGATCGGTGCCTCCCGACAGGGCAGTCTGCGCAAGCATCCGGCAACAGCGACCACCTGGGCAGAACATGACCTCACGGCGGTGATCGAACATGTGCATGCCACTTATGCACCACGGGGTATCATCGGCTTGGGGCACAGCATCGGCGGGCAGTTCTTCGGGATCTGCAAAGCGCAGGACAAGCTTTCCGCATTGGTGCTGATCGCATCGCAGCACGGCCATTTCCGAAATTGGGACCTCCCCCACCGCCGTCGTATCGCATTCCACTGGCTGGTGCTCATCCCCGTGCTCACGAGCATGTTCGGCTATTTCCCAGGGAAGCGCCTGGGGGTGATGGAGGACCTACCTCCCGGCATGGTGCGCGAGTGGGTGAAATGGGGCCGTTCGACCGGCTACCTCTTCGATCATGTGCCCGAGGCCCGCGAGCGTTACGCCAACCTGAGCGTGCCACTGCTCTTCTGGAGTTTCAGCGACGACCATGACCTGGCACCCATACGTGCCGCAGAGGAACTAGTGAAGCACTACGTGAAGTGCAGTGTAACGCATGAACACATCCACCCGAGTGATCTGGGCGTTGAGGCGATCGGGCACTTCGGCTTCTTCAAGAAGGGTGGTGAAGAGAAGCTGTGGCCGGGGTTGTTGGGACGGATGATGGAGCTTTGATCGACCTACCTGAGCACCGTGTACCCAATGTTCAACGTGCTTTCGACCCACGCCGAAGCGATACCACTACCTTCGGTACCTCAACCTAGAAGCACTTAGATCATGGCCTTAAAGCGCAATGCCACCGCCACTTGGAGCGGTACCGGTAAAGAAGGGAACGGACACGTGAGCACCACCAGTGGTGTGCTGAAGAATACCCCGCACGGGTTCAAGACACGCTTCGAGAACGAGGACGGCAAGGCGGGTACGAACCCCGAGGAACTCATCGCAGCAGCGCATGCCAGCTGCTTCACCATGAAATTGAGTTTCGTGCTCGGCAACCATGGTTTCACACCCGAAAGTCTGGAGTGTACCGCCACGGTCACCATGGACAAGGTGGGCGAAGCAATGCTCATCACCGGGATCCACCTCGACCTGAAGGCGATGGTACCCGGCATCGACGAGGCGTTGTTCAAGACCTGCACCGAGGATGCGAAGACCAAATGCCCGATCAGCCAGGCATTGAAAAGCGTGCCCATCACGCTGAGCGCCAAGCTGGGCTGAGATCCGGAACAAGTTGAAAGGCGCAACGCCTCACTCGGGTTGCGCTACATGCACAACCACCACGCGTTCGTTGCGATCGTGGCGTTCGCTTGCCAGTTCCTGCCCAAGGCCTTTCACCTTGATCCGATCCGACGGCACCCCGGCGGTCCGGAGCACTTCTGCCACTGCTTCGGCACGGCGCTGAGACAAGGCCTTGTTGTAGTCCGCATCACCTGAACGGTCGGTGTGGCCGGTGACCATCACCTTGGGGGCATCCTGTTCGATGATGCGCCTGGCCGTGGCTTGCAAGCTCTCCTGGTAGGACTGGCGTACGTGGAAGGATTCACTTGTGAAGCGAACGGAATCCATGATGGCCATCGGAATGGACGGTACGCTATCCGTAACCGGTGCCACCGCGCCACCACGAAGTGCAGCTATCTCACCATCCAGTTGCGTGATGCGCTGCCGCAGTGAATCAACATCTGCAGCGCCACCGAATTCTTCTTGTGCAGCCAGGTATTTTTCCAGCACTTGGATGCGATCGTTGAGCATGCGGTTCATCTGCATGGCATGATCACGTTGCATTTCCAGTGCGCTGCGAACCGGGGGGGTGGGCTCGCTGCGCACCGGTGCCGTTGATCGGGGTGCCGCCTTCATCACACTGTCCTTGGGGGTCACAACAGCGGTGTCCGCTTTCACGGGCACGGTATCGCCCACGACTACTGGCACCTCCTTCACTACCGTGTCTCGCACCACTTCCTTCTGGACCACCACCACAGGTGGCGCCGTCCGTTCGATGATGCGTTCGGTGGTCCTATGCTCCACCGTACGTGTGGGTTCAGCTTCGGTGGACCGGGTGTTCTTCGTTCCGGGTCCAGTGCGTTCCTCAGGCTCCTGGTCCGGAGTGATCACCGTCTCGCTGGTCACCGTACGCTGTGTCCCATTGACGTCCATCGAACTGGGCACCATGGTCGTATCGTTCGGAGCCACACCCCGCTTCAATGTATCGGGCATGTCGATCACGGGCACCGTATCGGGCTGTGCCCGCAGTATTTCTTCCGAACCTTCACCTTCCTCCGTCCGGACCTTTTCCATTTCCTCTTCACCTACTTCTACTGAGTCGGGCTGAACGCGCTCTGCCTTTACCAAAGAGTCCGCTTCGATCGGTCGTACCCGCTTCACCGTGTCTTCGCGCACCGCTAACGTATCGGTAGATCTGCTGCCGCGCACAATGATGGTATCCACTTCAAAGCGGCCAACGCGAATGCTTTCCACCTCGATGATCACTTGCCGTCTGATGGTGTCGGCAGGCTCCGTTTCGATCCTTGGTGGTGCTACAATGCTATCCTTCCTGATCTTGGGTGGCGCAACAGTCGGTGCCATTGCCCGCACGGGCGGCATACGGAACTTGTGAGACCTGCGCCCAATGCCTACGGAAAGTCCGAGGCTCAAATGGTGAAAATGGTCGTTCTGGCCATTGTTCCCACGCGGACCCGCATGCCCGGCCGGGTTGCTGATGTAGGCCAATTCCTCACTTGTGAAGGTGGCCGGGTAGTCACTGCTCACATCGTCCAAGTGATCGGTGAAGGTCCAGTTGAAGGCGTATGCCAGTTCCGCCGAGAAGCGCTCGCTGATGCGCCATTTCATTCCCAGTCGCGCAGGAACGTATATGAACCAAGCATCGCGTGGCTTGCCCTCCTCGGTGGCCAGGTTCGTCAGCCGCGTTTCGAACTTACCATCCTGTTCCACCAACTGCGCCGTCGAAGCATCCGGGGCGCCCTCGGGCAAACTGCGAATAGTGCCGTCGCTCCAGTAGTTGTAACGCGCACCGTCCGCATCATACAGATCGCCATACACCTCGTAGATCCCAGCACCGATGCCAAGTTGAACGAAGGGCGCAAAGCGGGCATCATAGTTCAGCAGGCGTCCGTTGTCCGCGTATAAGCGCAGACCGATCTGGGCTGTGTTCACATGTGCGAGGAAATTGAGTGAGCGGTCCTTGCGTCCGGTCTCGCGATCGTTACCGAGAAAGCGCAGATGCTCATAACCGCCGTAGAGTGAAACGCCGTAGCTGAGGAAGCGCTCGTAGGATACACCGAGCATGGCAGTACGCTCCGGGTCGAAGGTCTTCAGTCCGCTGGTGATGTCGCCCAACGAGCGCACCATTCCGCCTTGGATGGAAAGCTTCGAGCGGAACTCGTCCTGCTGGGCGTGCAACACGATGGCCAGCAGCAATGGTACTATGGTGATGGCCCGCCTCATTTGCCGAAGCCCAGCCATAGGTTCAACTCGAGGCTCACACCGATGAAGGGGCTGCCGTAGATGGTGGTGCTGGTGCCCCCGTCGGGTTGCGGGGACTCCTTTTGCAACAAGGTATATCCGGCATTGAGCCGCACCATGTGGAAGAGCCGGTATCCGTAAGCCAGATAGAGCGGTCTACCGACCAGTGGTCCTGTTACCTCCAGGTCGTTCTCATCCACGGTGTTCTGTAGGAAGACCCCGGCTGAAAGCGAACTGTTGCTCATGAAACGGGATGCGAAGGCCCGTCTACCGAGGGGGAACGACAGCCCGGCAAAGGCGGCCTGGCCGTAGGAAAGATCGTCCGTGGTGCCGCTGTTGTAGATGCCGCCGTAGCCCAGATTCACCGCTAGCGTGTTCATGGTGCGCTCGGTGGACTGATCGGTGAACACGGCACGGTCACGCAATACCATGCTCTCGCGCGCCAAATGCATCCGAACTTCCGAATCGACCAGTTCCTTCAGGGAGGTGAGGCCTTGTCGGGCGAAGGTGATGCGACGGTTTCGTTCGGTGTCGTCCTCCTTGCGCTTGATGTTGAATCGTGCCGCTGAGAGGCGGGTGTCGTTCATCCCGCGCAACTGGTCCTCCACAAGCTGCGAGAATCCCGGGAACGACTTCCCCAGCCTGTTGCGGTACTCGCCCAAGCCGCGTTCCACGATCACATCCATCTCCTGCATCATCTGCACAACGGGTTTCTTCGTACGCGTGCGGTTGCTTGAGAACTCCACATTCTCGTCAAGGTAGGCGTGCAGGTAGTTCTCGAGTCTTTCAGCGACGGCCTCAACGGCATCATCACTGATAGGCTCGTAAAAACCGATCTCTATCGTGTACTTATC
>JBGTIB010000149.1:0-50658 GCA_041745875.1 Flavobacteriales bacterium
AAGTCCAAGATGTCCACCCTCAATATCGTTTGCAACAAGATCCTCGGTCGGGCCTTCGCGGTAGTCAAAAGACAGCAACCCTATGTGGACCTCCACAAGTTCGCGGCCTGACTTGCACAGGTCTTAGAATACAGGCAGGTCGGAAAATGGAATGCCTGGTTCCGACCGGGTCCGATCCAGTGACCAACCTGCTAACACCAAGCAGCGTTCACCGGATCGCCTTGGAGATCGCTTCCACCAGCTCCTCCTGCTTGAAGGGCTTGGGGATGAAGCCAACCATACCGGCATCCATGCATTGCTGCACTTCGGCCTGCATCACGTTGGCCGTCATGGCGAGGATGGGAATGCGTGACCGATCGCCTGATAGTGCACGGATCGCGCGCGTTGCTTCGTAGCCGTCCATCACGGGCATCTGCACGTCCATGAGGATGAGGTCGTAGGCGTTGACGTGCAGCATGTCCAGCGCGATCCGGCCATTGGCGGCAACGTCCAGGTGCAGTCCTTCGATGATGTTCTCCAGTTCCACACGGGCCACCATCACGTTCAGTTTGTTGTCCTCCACGAGGAGGATGCGGAGATCACGTAGGGGCGGATGATCATCCGCCCCTACGGATCGCCGCCCCAACTCCGGATCCGTTGCCAGTGCATGGCCATACGGAATGGTGAACGTGAACGCACTCCCTTTGCCCGTTTCGCTATTGGCGCTGATGGTGCCACCCTGCATTTCCACCAAGCGCTTGCATATGGTGAGTCCGAGGCCCGTGCCGCCGAAGCGGCGTGTGTGATCGCTCTCGGCCTGGGTGAATTCATCGAAGACACGCGCCAGCCGTTCGGCTGCGATGCCGATGCCGGTGTCGGTCACGGTGCAACGAAGCATCACGGCGTCGGACAAGTGTTCCTGCACATCCAAGTGTATGGTGATGGATCCCCGTTCCGTGAATTTGATCGCGTTCCCCACCAGGTTCATCAGCACCTGTTGCAGGCGTGTGGCATCGCCGATCACGGCCACTGGCACCTCGGGCGCTACACTGGCTTTCAGTGACAGGCCCTTTTCCTCGGCACGGTAACGCATCACCTCCAGTAGCTGGTCCAGTGCAACGCGTGGTTCCATGCGCACCTTTTCCAACTCCAGTTTGCCCGCCTCGATCTTGCTCAGGTCCAGGATCTCGTTCACGATGCCCAGCAGGTTCTCACTGCTACTGGCGATGGCCTCCACATAGCTCGATCGCATGATCTCGTCCGTGGGTGCATCGCGGCGCAAGGCGTTGCTCATGCCCACGATCGCGTTCATCGGTGTGCGGATCTCGTGGCTCATGTTGGCCAGGAACTGTTGCTTGATCCGTTCGCTCTTCTCGGCGCGTTCCTTGGCGCTCACGAGCTCCGCAGTGCGCTGCTGCACGGTGCTTTCGAGGTAATTACGCTGCCGAGTGAGCATGCGGATATACAGCACGATGCCACCGCCAATGGCCAGCACGCAGAGCGCATAGAACCACCAGGTACGGTACCAAGGTGGCAATACGGTAAGCTTGAACGATGTACCCTCCGTGTCCCAGATCCCATCGCGGTTCTCACCGCGCACACGGAAGATGTAGTTCCCGGGATCGAGGTTGGTGTACACCGCGCTGCGATCTGTCCCGGACATGATCCAATCCTTGTCGAAGCCTTCCAGCATATACTGGTAGCGCCGCTCAGCAGGTGCGCTGAATTCCATGCTCGCGAATTCGAAGGTGACCATGTTGGCGCTGTGCGGAATGGTCATACCGGTGCTGAGGTAGGCCGGCAGTACAAGCGGCGAACCTTCCTCCCGGAAATCCATACTGCGGTTGATCAGTTTGATACCCGTTATCCGCATGGCGCTGGCCGTGCTGTCATCCCGGATGTCCTTCGGATGGAAGTGGTTGAAGCCGCGGATACCGCCGAAAACAAGCGTTCCATCCTGCAGGCGGCAGTAAGCGTTGCGGTTGAACTCGTCGCTCTGCAGCCCATCGCTGGCGCCGTAGTTCCGGAACGTGCCCTTCAGGGGGTCGAAACGAGAGATGCCTTTGTTGGTGCTCATCCACAACTTCCCGGAAGCATCGGGCAGCACACTGTACACCACATTGTTGGGCAGCCCGTCCTTGGTGCTGTAGCGGATCAGCGCACCCGTGCGCTTGTCAATGCTGTTCAAACCGCCACCATCGAGGCCCAGCCAAAGCAGGTTGGCATCACGCGGATCATCAGCGATGGAAAGCACCACGTGTGCCGCAATCGTGGAGGCATCCCTGGGATCGTGTCCAAAGTGCTTCCATTCATGGGTCCGCGCATCGAAGCGCAACAGACCCTTCGCGTTACCGATCCAGAAGATCCCGTCCGCATCACGGTGTATGTCAATGGCGAAATGGAAGTCCGGGTCGATGGAGACCAGCGGACATGGGTAGTAGGTGTAGGTGCTGTTGCGCCTGTCGTATCGCCCGAAATTTTCGTAACCGCCGAACCAGATCAACGAGTCTCCATCGAGGTGGATCGGCAATGCGACCGCTTCCGAGTGAGCTTCCTCTCCGGGCTTTGGCCGATGGGAAACAGGCCCGGGATCTCCCGGCCGATAGGAGATAAGCCCCGAATAATTCGACCAGTAGTTCCCATGCTCGTCCTGCACGGTACCCATGCCCCAAGGGCTCGTGACGTGCATGGCCGGGTGGTGGAAATACGTATCACCTGGGATGCGTTGTGTGTAACTGCTCGTGGCGGGGTCGTACACTTCAAGCAATGCACCATCGCGGGATATCACGACCTGTCCTTTCCGCCCGGGCGATAGCGATCCGATACTGGGTCCCGGCACATGGTGGAAACGCTCCACACGCGGATCATAGGTCAAGAGACCATAGCCTCTGGTGCCTATCCACAAAATACCGCTGCGGTCCATGTAGACCGCGCCACTGTGCTTTACGTTCTCACGCATTGCGTGTGCAGCAGCTTGGACGCGGACCATCCTACCCGTGCTTGGATCGAAACGGAAGAAGCCGCGGTAATAGGCGAACCAGATCCTGCCCTGTGGGTCCACCACGACCTGTTTCGTCGAGATGCCACCATGCCCCTTGGGCATTTGGTACAGCACGCGCATGGTGGAAAGGCCTTGCGAGACATCCACGATCCGCGAGGCCTCGATCAGGTAGCGTTTGCCGCGCAATGTGTCCTCGACCAGGTGGGTCAGCTCTTTGCTGCCCCCGGGGAAACGCCCGCCGTGTCCATCCGGTATCACCGACAGGTCCAGTGTATCGATGGCATCAAAACCATCGTGCCGTGGCCGCAAGGTGAAGCTGAAGCCTTCGTGTTGGGCACCCCACAAGGTGCCTTCACGATCACGGTGAACGGTGGTACGGCCGTCGATGAGCTTCTTGATCGAATATGCGGGAAGGCCGGGCTCACCGGTAGTTCCTTCCGCGAAAGTGACCTTGACCAGTCCGTTCGTGCCGGACAACCAGAGATCCCCATCATTGTCGTGGGCGATGTCCAGGACATTGCCGACATCCACATTCGCTCCATGCAAATGGACATGGACAAAGGTCTCCCGTTCCCGATCGAATAGGTCCAGCCCGGTGACGGTACCGATCCAAAGTCGACCCTGCACATCCTCCAGGATCGAATGCACGAAGTTGTCGCCAATGGTGGTGCTGTCCCCGGCATCGTGGCGGAACACCGTGAAGTCGTAACCATCATAGCGGTTCAGCCCATCCTTGGTGGCGAACCACATGAAGCCATAGCGGTCCTGCAGGATGTGGTTCACCATGCCCTGCGACAAGCCGTCCTCGATGGTGATGGCGCGGAATGGCAACGCCAGCGTGTCCCGTTGCGCTTGTGCCGCAGGAAGAACATATAGGAGGAGTGGAACGAGTAGTAAGCGAAACAGGGTGAAAGGGTGCGAGGGTGCAAGAAGGGAAGAGCCACCGGCCCTCGCACCCTCGCACCCTTTCACCCTCGCACTCTTCAACCCTTCGCCCCGCATTTTCACGGTGTGTAGATCCCGTTGGTCATTGCATATACCACCAGCCCTGCCGCGTTGCGTGCGCCGGTCTTGAGCAGCAGGTTGTTGCGGTGGAAATCCACGGTGCGCGGGCTCACGAAGATGCGCTCAGCGATCTCGGCCGTGGTGAGTTCCTGGCAGATCCCGCGGAGCACCTCCAGTTCGCGCTCGCTCAGCGGATCGACCTCGTTGAAGGAGGGTTTCACCTTGCGGCCTTTCACCAGCCCGTGCAGCATGGCCTTGTTCACGGCATCGTTCAGGTAGAAGCCGTTCTGGGCAACGGAACGGATGGCAAGGTCGATCTCGTCCGGCTCGGCGCTCTTCAGCATGTAGCCGTTGGCACCCAGGTCCATGAGTTTGCTGATGTGCTTGTCCTCATCGTGGGAGCTCAGGACGATCACCTTCACTACAGGAAAGTCCTGCTTGATGCGGCGCATGGTGGCGGTTCCATCGAGCACGGGCATCTCCAGGTCCAGCAGCACGATGTCGACTTCGGTGGTCTTCAACGCGGAGAGCAGTTCCTGGCCGTTGGCACACTCCAGCACCACGCGCACGCCGGCCATGTCGCGCAGGATCATGGCCATGCCCTTGCGGAACAAGAGCTGGTCGTCGGCAAGGGCAAGGCGGATCATCGTACAAAGGTCGAACGCTGGGTTCCATCGGCCACCTCGTAATTACACCAGTTCTTCGGTCGTGCCTTCCGGCAGGCAGGCGCACCATTACTTCGTGGCGAGCACCGCCCGCACTTCATCCTCCAAGACTCGGCCCAGCTCGATCAGTTCGGCCACTTGTTCGCTGCACGATAATGCATCACCGCTGTGCGCCTGTTCACCCAATGCCATCAAATATTCCAACAAGCGCGGGGCACCCAGGTAATGCGCCTGTGGTCGCAGTTCGTGCGCCACGTGCACCAGGCCCTTGGCATCACCGGCTTCCAGATGTTGCGCCATCTCCCGGAAAAGCACGGGCGCTTCTTCCAGATAAAGGCGCAACCAGTCCTCCACACGCGTGCGGTCGCCCTTGAAGAGGCGTTCCAAAGTGCTGAGGTCCGTGAGGGGGGAGGACATGCGGCTGCACATGCGGCTGGAAATGTACGCGTCCGAGCCTGGCTGTAGGGCAGTGCCAGTCTACTACACGAAGACTTGGCGCGCACTTCCACGCGCCGTTGACATCACTCCTGCTCGTAAAGCTGCAAGCGCTGGCGCAGTGCACGGGCCTCCTGCTGTGCAGCATCCATGCGGTCCAGCAAGTGGCTGATGGCTTCCAATCCTTCGAGGTTGATGTCGAGGTCGTAGTGCAAGCGTGCGAGTTGCTCGACGCGCGACAATTGCTCAGGTTCCAGGAAATGCTGTTCCTGCACCACGATGATCTGGATCAGCCCTCGTTCATGCAGCGCGTGAACGAAAGTGGTCTCCACCCCTTGATGCGTGGAGAAGACCTCGACTGCGATCAGTTGTTCGGTGGTCATGCGGAAGTGGTGTTTCGGATGGCGGCCAGTTCATGGAAGAGTTCCCGCCGTTTCCTTCACGCGCGCCGCCGCATAGCGGACCATTTCATCTGTATGGGCGCTCACCCACGTTGAGAATTCCGTGACCACGGTGGAAGTGGTGGCATCGCGTTCACTGGACATGGTGCTCAGCTATCCAACGCGCGTGGCAAGCGACCAGGTAGCGCATGGCCCGCTTCATGTCAGGTCCACGGGGCCGGGTCGACGACCGCTCCGCACACCCACCACGAAAGAGACCGGTCGGGGGTCGTGCCAGTGATCAACGCGATGATGCCGCCCCCGATGGCCATGCTCCCCTTACTGCGCCGTATCCTTACTCCATGAGAAGCACCAAGGTCACCTTTGCGAACGATCAGGAACTGAACATCAGTGCACGTATCGACCTGCCTGCGGATCGCGCCCCGCACCACTATGCCCTGTTCGCCCACTGCTTCACCTGCAGCAAGGACCTTGCGGCGGTGCGCAACATCAGCCGCACACTTACCGGGAGCGGCTTCGGGGTGTTGCGCTTCGATTTCACGGGGCTGGGCGACAGTGAAGGATCGTTCGATGCGACGACCTTCGGCCATAACGTGGCCGACCTGAACGCGGCCATTCGCTTCATGGCACAGGAATACCAGGCACCTTCGCTCATCATCGGGCATTCGCTCGGTGGTGCTGCGGCCATCATTGCCGGTGCGGAAGCTGCTTCCATAGAGGCGGTGGCCACCATTGGCGCACCGGCGGATGTGGGCCACATCGAGAACTTGTTCGGTAACCAACTGGAACGGATCGAGGCGGATGGCCATGCGGAAGTATCCATCGGTGGTCGCCCGTTCACCATCCGCAAGGCCTTCCTCGATGATGTGCGGTCCCGTGATCTGCCTGCCGTGCTGGCCGCCATGCGCAAGCCCATCCTAATTGCCCACAGCCCGCAGGATACGGTGGTGGGCATTGGCAATGCCGCAGGGTTGTACACCGCTGCCATGCACCCCAAGAGCTTCCTTTCCCTGGATGGCGCCGACCACCTGCTGAGCGATCGACGTGATTCCTTGTATGCTGGTGACATGATCGCGGCCTGGGTGCAGCGCTACCTGCCCGTACCCGAGGCGCCAGCGTTGGATAAGTCGGAATTCCCGGTGGTGGCCCATATAGGCAATGAAGGCTACACCACTCAGCTACGGACCGGTAGGCACAACCTCACTGCTGATGAACCTGCTTCCGCAGGTGGCAATGATCTGGGGCCATCACCGTATGATCTGCTCAGCGCTGCGCTTGGTGCATGCACCGCCATGACCATGAAGATGTACGCCGAACGCAAGGGCTGGGACCTTCAGGGCGCCTACGTCCACTTGTCGCACGGCAAGGTGCATGCTGCCGACTGCGCTACGTGCGATGAAAACACCTCCGGAAAGATCGATCGTTTCGAGCGCGAGATCGAGCTGATCGGTGATCTAGATGACGATCAACGCAAGCGTCTGCTTGAGATCGCCGATAAATGTCCGGTGCATCGCACTCTGCACAGCACGGTGGAGGTGCGAACACGATCGAAGGGGTAGGGCGGTTGGCGGAGATCCGCAGGCTGAGGCCGTGTCCACACGAACAGACCGAAGGCCGCTGCGGTGTATTGCAGCCGCCCGTGTGCAGTGTGGTTCCAGGTCACTTGTCCACCTGCACGCCCTTCCAGAATGCGATGCGCCCCTCTATGTTCTTCGCCATGGGTTTCGCATCCGGGTAGTACCAGGCAGCATCCTTGTTCTCCTTGCCATCCACTTCCAAGGTGTGGTAGGAGGCGACGCCCTTCCAGTTGCAGGTGGTATGCGTATCCGAAGGTTTCAGGAACTCCTTGCGCACAGCGTCCTTTGGGAAGTAATGGTTCCCTTCGATGTTGATGGTGTCATCGCTCTCGGCGATGACCTGTCCGTTCCAGGTGGCTTTCATGTTCGTGCGGTTTTCAGTAGGCTGCGAAGACCACATCGCTGAAGTGGCCCTTGCTGTCGGTGAAGGTGTCCATGATGCGCAACCCGGCCGCGTGGGCCAGGTCTTCGATCATCGCCGAGTCATACTTCTGGCTGATCTCCGTGTGCAAGGCTTCCCACTTGCTGAAGTGGATGGGACACGCCGCCCTGGGTATGCGCACCACCTGGTCGCAGGTGCTCACGATGTAGCTCAGGGCACGCCCTGTGGCGGGGTCGTAGACCGGCGCATGGATGTAGTGGTCCGGTTTGAAGTCGGCACCGAGTTCGCGGTTGATGCGGTGCAGCAGATTGAGGTTGAAATCACGGGTATGCCCGTCCCTGTCGCTGTAGGCCCGCAGGATGGTAGCCGGATCCTTCTTCAGGTCGAAGCCCACCAGAAGTCGGTCCAGTGGATCCATGTGGTTGGCGATGCCATGCAGCAGTTGGATGGCACGGGTGCGATCGAGGTTGCCGATGTTGGAGCCTAGGAACAGGATGACCTTCGGATGCTCCTGCGCTTTGGGCAATTTCTGCAGCGCTTGGAAGTATTCCGCCACGAGCGGTCGGAATTGAAGTTCGGGCAGTTCTGTCCGAAGTGCTGAGCCGAGTTCTTCGAGTGCGTGGGCACTGATGTCCACCGGACGGTAGACCGGTTCACGTCCTTCGTCCAAGGCCCGTTGCAGGAGGTGCTTTGTCTTTGTCCCATCACCGGCGCCAAGTTCCACCAGGTCGAAGTTCCTGCGATCCCCGACGAGCGCGCCGAGCAGGTCACCCGGTCGGTCGCGGAATATCTCCTCCTCGGCACGCGTGAGGTAGTAGTCCGGCGATGCCATGATGCGCTGGAAAATGCGATCGCCCTCGGCATCGTAGAAGTAGCGCGAACTGATGGACTTCTGTTCTTGTCCCAGGCCCTTGATCACGTCGTGGCGGAACTGTTCGGTCCCATCCAACTTCGCTACTGTCATCCTCGCTACTGTGGGGCTCACTTGTGCGCGAGCCGTATTCCCGTGTATTGCCATTGCAGATGTGGGTTGAAGAAGTTGCGGTAGGTGGAGCGCGAATGCCCCGGAGCAGTAGCCACGGAGGCTCCTCGAAGCACCATCTGGTTCACCATGAATTTGCCGTTGTATTCACCCAGCGCGCCGGGTGCCCGTGTGTAGCCGGGATAGGGTAGGTAGGCACTGTGTGTCCATTCCCAACGCTGGCCCCAGGAAAAGCGATCGCTGGCCACTTCCCATTCGGATTCGGTGGGCAGGCGCATGCCGCTCCACTCCGCGAAGGCGAAGGCCTCGAAGAAGCTCACATGGCACAAGGGTAGCTGCGGATCCACGGGTCGGAGACCCTGAAGTGTGTACTGGTGCCACTGCCCATCGATGCGATGCCAGTAGAGCGGCGCCTGTGCCTTGTGCTCCTGTACCCACTGCCAGCCTTCGCTGTGCCAAAGGTCGAAGTCGCGGTAACCGCCGGCGTCCATGAAGGCCATGTACTCCCCGTTGGTCACCAGTTTGTCGCTGATGGCGAGGTCGTCCAAGTACACCTTGTGGCGGTTATGTTCATTGTCGAAGCTGAAGCCAGAACCTCTGTGGCCGATCTCGTGGACGCCACCCGTGATCTGGATGAACTGTGCCGCGTGTGGTTCGGGCACCCCTTCGGTGAACGGGCCGTACGCCGGCAACAAGGGATTATGCCCCAGGATGTATTTCAAGTCGGTCACCAACAGTTCCTGGTGCTGCTCCTCGTGGTTGACACCCAGTGCCAGGATGTGTTGCTGTTCCGCATCCCGTTCCGTTCCGCTGAGCAGGTCTCCCATGGCCTTATCCACGTGGCGCCGATAGGCATGTACCTCGTCCAGCGTTGGACGCGTCATGTTGCCACGGTCCGCGCGCATGACACGCCTCCCCACGTTCTCGTAGTAGCTGTTGAACATGTAGGCCATGTCCGCGCTGAACGGCGTGTAGCCGGCAATGGGCTTCAGCAGGAACTGCTCGAAGAACCAGGTGGTGTGGCCCAGGTGCCATTTGGGCGGTGAGATATCGATGATGGGCTGCACCACATGATCTTCCACGGAAAGCGGAGCACAAATGGCTTCGGTGCGCTGCCGCAAGGCGCGGTAGCGATGGACCGCGCTCATGGGTTCTCTTGTGATCGGGTCAGTGCGTGTCGCTGTGCTCATGGTCATTGATCGGAGGCCACTGGTTTTTTTGGCCCGTCGAATTCCCAGCGGATCCCTTCATCCCAAGCCTTTCTCAAGTTCCCGTAGGCGGGATATCCACCCTGTGCTTTCAGTGCGGCGGCCAGGTGGAGCAGGTTGTAGGTCATGAAGGTGGTGTTGCGGTTGGTGAAGTCGGAGTCGAAGCCAGCAGGTGGATCGATCTTTTCATCCTTCCATTCGGTATCGCCATAGCTGGGTCCCGGCCCCACTTCACCGAGCCAGGCACAATCGGCCTGTGGCGGAATGCTGTAGCCGATGTGTTGCAGCGCATACAGGGTACCCATGGCACAGTGCTTCGCGCCGTCCTCATTGCCTGTTATCACGCACCCACCCACCTTGCCGTAGTACAGGTATTGTCCCTTCTCGTTGAGCTTGCTGCTCATTGCGTACAAACGTTCGATGAACTGGTGTGCGATAGAGGAACTTTCTCCGAGCCAGATCGGGGTTCCCACAACGAGGATATCCGCCCTGATGATCCGCTCGAAGAGCACGGGCCATTCATCAACCTCCCACCCATGTTCCGTCATGTCGGGGTAAATGCCATTGGCCACCTTGTGGTCCACCAAGCGGATCTCTTCCACGGCGACGTTCTCCTTGCGCATGATCTGCTTGGATACGTCCATGAGGAGTGCTGTGTGGCTCATCTTGGGCGATCGGGTCAAGGTGCAGTTCACGAATATGGCTCGGAGTTCACTGAAGTCGGGTTTCGTCATCGTTCGGCCTTATGTTGGTTTCGGGTATCTGGGTTCTTCGCTTGGTCGATGAATACCTCACCATTCTGCCTTGGGCGCTCCTCTTCTCAGAGCCCTTCTCACTGGAACTACACCATGTTGCGTACCAATTTCCCGGTGATCCATGCGTGGTTCCGTTCCATGTAATGGTCCGACGCATGTGTGATCCGTGCGTAGACCCCGCATAGTTCTGATATCCCCCTGCCCGCCGGAAGCCATGAAGGTGGCCTTGATGTACATGACCAGGTATGGGTCCTGGGCGTGGATGCGTTCGTCACATCGACCGATCTTGAAAACCAGGAGTATCGTGGGGAAGGACTTCCACCAAAGTGCGGTAGGATCACCCGTGCTGGTATGTAGCTGGTAAAGAAAGGAGTGCTACGTCCATGTCCCATCACGCTCAGCTTTCTGCCATCGTGCAGGTAGGAGATCCCGATGGCAGCGAGCTTCGAGTTCATGAGGAACGCCGCGGACTTCTTGCTACCCAAGTTCCCACGCGCATGGTGGCCTTCGGGAAAGGCGGCGAGCGGTGCGGTGCATTGGAAGGCCATGTATATGGAGTGTCGGAAGTACAAGGTATTCCTGACAGACGAGGGGATGGGCAATTTTGCAATGTCCTTTCAGGAACACACAGCGGCAGCGACCAGCCCAATGTGGGACGACATATTTGGATATCCATGGTTTGCATTGAGTTGAGTCAAATGGCTATTGCCGCTTGCGTTTTGATCACTGTGTTTCCGGCTCATACCTGGGACGATGAGCACCACTTCATCAAGTACGGCACCCTCACCGAGCTGGATGAAAGTGTGCAGATGGACCGGACCATGCAGGGCGTTAGTATCTGTGATGGGCGCGAGGTGCTGCGCTCCACCGATGGCGTTGGGTCATCGGTCATCCACCGTATGGCAGGTATCTGTAGCGACCCCATCCTCGATGTGCTCTTCGGCTTACGCGACCTTCCGCCACCGGAGCTCGGTCACATTCATTACAGCATCAACCTGGGGCTTGAGGGACTCGGTTCCATCAAGTAGGCCGCAATGATCCCCAAGTAGTACACGCCCGTGAGTACGAACACCCAGCCGGCCACGCAGCGCATCACCTTCTCCAAGCGCTGGGTGCGTGGGGGGGCCAGCGCTTCAATCGTTCGGCGTAGCGCAAGGCACCATGCCGAGACTGCCGCTCCGGTGCTTCGCGCGACCGCGTTTTCCGTTGCACGTGGGGCTGCGGAAGAGCATCACGCGCAAGCGGGCGTAGAGGTCCATGGCGTACACATCGGACTTGCCCATGAAGGGCACGATGTGGTCGGAGCCGATGACCAGCCCGTTGAAGCGCAGCATGAGCCCGATGCTGGGCTGGGCGAGCGCGTATTCGTGGAACACCACAGGCACTGCGGCCTCGAAATGGCGCATCTCGTAACGTGGCGTGATGGCCAGTGAGTTCATGCGGCGCAAGCGTAGGCTGTTGCGTCCGGCGAGGTTCTGCACGGCAGCGAAGGCCACGTAGGCGTGGTCGGCGATGCGTTGGTCGTATTGCAGCGAGATGGCGGTGGGCAGTCCCACGGAGAGACCCGCTTCACGGGTCCAACCGGTGGCGGTGGAGAAGAGGCTGTCGAGGTCGGCCAACTCCTCCACCGGAACGATGCCTCGGTCCGCGATGGTGAACGAGCCAGCGTGGACGCTGGCCGATTCAGCCTGGCGGAAGCGGATGCCGCCCAGGTCCAGCAATGACAAGCCGATGCGGTAACGATAGCGGATGGGCGAGCAACCGGCGGAGCCTTGGTGCGGGTAGTAGCCATCGGCTTCGTCCAGGGTGCGTTCGTATACCATGCCCAGGTCGGCACCCCAGCCGGAACCCGCGCGAACGCCGGGCAGTGCGAAGCCATAGCGCGCGGTGGCCTCGTGGACGATCAGCTGGGCGGTGTCCACCACGGTGTAGTCCAGGTCGGTAAGTTGCATGGTACCGGCGGTATGCCCCAGGTTGTAGCGCACGCTGGCGCCGACACTGATGAAGCTGAAGCCTTCGGCCCGAACGATGTGGGCGTAGTTCATGCTGAACTCGGTCCATGCGGCACCCAGCGTACGCACACCTTCTTCGCGGTAACGCAACCCGTGTTGGGGCCTGTGGTTCAAGCCGTGGAACAGGAAGTTGCCCATTGCTTCGGACACGCCGGAAGCACTCACATGGGCCCGGGACCGGACACCCAGGCCGATGGTGCCTCGGCCCAGTGCCATGGAAACGGCCGGCCCAAGGACAGCGGCCTGCACAACGGCCCGGTGCGATCTCCCGAAAGGGTTGTTGCGGAGCACCATGCTTCCGCTGTTCACGGAAGTGCCCCCCTTGCGCAGTTCGCCGAACAGGTCCTGGGTGCGATCGGACCAGGCCATCAGACTGTTCCACGCGAAGGCATCCGCACCAGCGAGCCGGATATCGGCATACACCCACTGGCCCGCCGTACGCGCGGGGTTCAGGAAGGCGATATCGCTGCCCCCGTAGTTGCCGTGGGCCATGCCGAAGCGCTCCTGGGCACCGGCCACGCCAGCGAACAGCATGGCCAGGCAAAAGAAGATCGCGCGCATAGGGCGCTTGTACGGCGATGGGGTACGAGGGTTGTGGCTATTTTCCGACCGGTTGAGCCTGGGCCATGTGGGTGCGAAGCGGGAACGCGACCCTTCGAACGAATACGGCGCTACGCCGAAGGAGTCCTGTCATCGGGTCCGTACCGCCAACCCTTCGCGATCCTTACCAAATGCAACATGATCGGTACCTCGATCAGCACCCCCACCACGGTGACGAGCGCGGCACCGCTGTTCAAACCGAAGAGCGCGATGGCCACAGCCACCGCCAGCTCGAAGAAGTTGCTGGCGCCGATCATGCTGGCCGGCGCGCAGGTACGGTAAGGTAGTTTCAGCCAGCGGCCGCCTTTCCACGTGAGGAAGAAGATGAAGTAGGTCTGCAATAACAGTGGGATGGCGATGAGCAGGATGTCGAAGGGCTTGGCGAGGATCTTTTGTCCTTGGAAGGCGAAGAGCAGGATGAGGGTGAGCAGCAACGCCGCGATGGAAACGGGTTTCAACTTGGGCAGGAAGTGTGTCTTGAACCATTCCTCACCGTGTGCACGGATAAGCCAGCGGTTGGTGATGTAACCGGCCACGAGCGGGATCACCACGAAGACCAGCACCGAGGTGATCAGCACGTTCATGGGGATGGCGATGCCGGTGATGCCCAGCAGGAACTGCACGATGGGAACGAATAGCACCAGCAGTATCAGGTCGTTCACGCTCACTTGCACCAGCGTGTAGTTTGGGTCCCCGCCGCTGAGGTAGCTCCAAACGAAGACCATGGCCGTACACGGCGCAGCGCCCAGCAGGATGGCGCCCGCGATGTACTCCTGGGCCATCTCGGGTGTGATCCACGCCGCGTACAGCTTGCTGAAGAAGATCCACGCGAAGAAGGCCATGGTGAAGGGCTTGATCAGCCAGTTCACCACCACAGTGAGACTTAGTCCTTTCATCTGCGGGCCGATGCGTGCCACAGAGCTGAAGTCCACCTGCACCATCATGGGGTAGATCATCAGCCAGATGAGAATGGCCACAGGGATGTTCACTGTGTTGATCTCCAGGTCGGCGATGATCTGCATGCCGCTACCGGCAAACTCGCCAATGGCGATGCCCATCGCGATGCAGAGGAGCACCCAGGCGGTGAGGTACTTCTCGAAGAAACCGATGGTGGGGGGGGAGTCGCTCATGGAAGAATTTCTAACCGGGAATGGACGGGAATGAACGGAAATGAAATGCGGAAAGCGACTTGGTTGGATGATCTGTGTGCTGTGGGGTAGGGCGTTCCGATCTTCGGAGGAGCATGGAGTTCAGGCGAGACCTATTCCCGTGCATTCCCGTCCATTCACGGTTTCTTGCATTTACTTGGAAGCTAGCCGCATCACGTACATCATCTCACGAGCGATAGCGAAGCTGCGACCCTGATAGGTCGTCGCTTCATCCGCGGTGCCGTCGCTCACCTTGGGGTCTTCGAACGGCAGGCTAAAACGCACCGCCGCCCCTGGCACGAAGGGGCAATTCTCGTCGGCATCGCTGCATACCATGATGGCCGCGAAGTCGCCGGCAGGGTTATCGGGTTCATCGATGGTCTTCGAATACAAGTGCACCGGTGACACCTCGTCATCGTAGTTCACCAGGTACTCGGTCTGGATCCGGTTGCCTTCCACATCGTAGTCGCCGGCACCATCCAGCCGGAATCCGTCTTTCTCTAAGGCAGCGATAACGGGATCGGCCACGGCGGTGGCTTCCGTTCCAGCGGACCATGCACGCACTCCATCCAGTTCGTACTTGTGAACCGCTACCTGTGCCCACACTTGCGCGAGCTGGCTCCGACGACTGTTGTGGGTGCAGATGAATACCATGTGGGCAATACGCCCATGGTGGCGCTGCTTTCGGATCCATTCGGCGATGCCGCGGAGTCGCGCCTTCCTTTCGACTGGAATGTTCTCTATGGCGAATTCAAGGTCCGCCAACGTGCGTTGGATCGCTGCGTACATCTTCAGTAGCAAGCTACACCGAGATCGCAGCAACCGAGGTCCTTGTCGCGTTTGGGCGTGATGTCCTTCAGTTCTTTCCTGACCTTTTCTTTGCTGCTATGCTCGGTGGCACCGGATGGTTTCCCGGCATATACGGTGATGCTGAAGATCCCCGTCCCACTGGCTTTGAACGCGACGATCTCCGCCGCGCTCAGGTAATTCGCCAGAATGTCATCCGGAATGATGATCGGCTTGCGCTTCTGCACGGTGATCTCCGAGAATCCCAGTTCCTGGATGATACCGAGGTACTCCTCCTGCTGCAAGGCACCGCTCACACAACCCGCATACATCTCGGCCGCACTTTGTAATTGCGCGGGAAGTTCGCCCACCAACACCACATCACTGATGCTGAAGTGTCCTCCGGGCTTCAGCACGCGCAGGACTTCGGATAGCGCCTGTCGCTTGTTAGGCACCAGATTCAACACGCAGTTGCTCACCACCACGTCGATCATGGCATCGCTCACTGGGAGCGCTTCGATATCGCCTTGGCGGAACTCCACGTTCTGGAAGTCCAGCTTGCGTGCGTTCTCCCTGGCCTTGGCGATCATCTCCCGGGTGAAGTCCACACCGATGACGCGGCCATCGGGACCTGTCGCATGCCGCGCCACGAAGCAGTCATTACCGGCGCCACTACCGAGGTCGAGCACCGTGTCGCCTGGCTTGATCTGCGCGAATTCCGTGGGTAGCCCGCAGCCCAGGCTGAGGTCCGCATCGGGGTTGTAGCCCTGCAGCTTCGAATAGTCATCGCTGAAGATCGTATAGGCATCCGTGCTGCAACCGCCTGCCCCACAGCAGCTGGCAGCATTGGTGACTTTGTCCTGTTGGGCGATCTCCGCGTACTTGCTGCGCACGAGATCCTTGATCTGGTCGGGGCCGGAAATTTCCGGCCCGTATTTTCCTTCGTTGTTCATAGTGCTATGATTTGAGGGCGCAACATGATGCGCCCGTACAAGCCCCTTAGCAGCATGCGCTGCCCAGGGGCTTGAAAGCGTTGAAGAGTTTCTCAAAGGCCGCCTGCGCCCTGGCCCAGGCCTTCGGTTCGATGCAGTAGCACACGCTGGTGCCTTCCACCGTGCCGGTGATCAGCCCCGCATCCTTCAGTTCGCGGAGATGCTGGCTGATGGTCGCTTGTGCAAGTCCGAGTTCATCCACGAGACTGCCACACACGCAGGTGTCCTGTTTCAGCAGGTATTGAAGGATGGCGATGCGCGCCGGGTGACCCAATACCCTGGCCCAGTTGGCCAGTTGGTTCTGGTTGGTGGTGAAGAGTTCGGTCTTGGTGACACCCATGGTACGTCCTTATAGATCGCAATATTACGATGAAATGGATCCATCGTAACATGACGATGAATATATTCTTGGATGGTCGGGACCTATTTGGGTGCCTTGCGGTAGATCCACAGGCCCACCAGACAGAACAGTGCATTGGGGAGCCACACCGCGATCAAGGGGTCGAGGCCTGCATTGGTGGCCGCCACGGTGGTCAGTTTCATGGCGAAGATGTAGAGCAGCACAAGCAGCACCCCGAGGGCCAGGTGCAGTCCTGTTCCACCGCGCACCTTTCTTCCTGCGATGCTCACGCCGATCAGCGTGAACACATAGGTGGCGAAGGGGTAGGAGGTCCGTTGGTGCTTTTCGATCAGGTAGGGCATCACGGAATCATCGCCCTGTGCCTTCTTCTTGGCGATGTATTCGTTGATCTCGTCCCAACCCATGGCCATGGCGAACTCCCAGCGTTGTCCAAGGTCGGCTGGCGTGAGCGGTATCAGGGTGTCCAATTCGTGGCCTTTGTAGAGCCGGTCCCCTTGCTCCCCGATGATCCGCAGTACGTAGTCGCCCACCACCCAGGATCCGGAAACGCTGTCGTAGCGCGCCCTGTCGGCGGTAAGCTTGCGGGTGAGCACTGCATCCTCCCAGTGTTCAAGACCGAAGCGATAGCCCATCCGGTCCTTCGCATTGAAGGATTCGAAGTAGGCGATGACGCCCGGTGAGATCTCGCGGTGCAGGTGTTTCTGGTCCACGCGGAAAGTGGCCCTGATGTGCTGCTCCTCGAAGTCGAGCCGCACCTTGTTCGCCGCCGGTAGTACATTGTGGTTGATCACCAGCGAAAGTGCGGTCAGGATCGTGGCGGCCATGAAGTAGGGCAGCATGATCCTGGGAAAGCTCACCCCGCTGCTCAGCATGGCGATGACCTCCGTGCGGTGTGCCAGTCGACTGGTGAAGAGCAGCACCGCCAGGAAGATCAGCAGCCCACTGAACAGGTTGCTGTAATAGATGATGAAGTTCACATAGTACTGCGACACGATCTCCCCCGTGGTGGCCTTCATCGACGTGAAATCCTCGGTCTTCTCGCTGATATCGAACACCACTGCGATGAGCATGATGGCGATCAGGATGTAGAAGAACGTCCCGAGGAACTGGCGGATGATATAGCGGTCCAGTGTCTTCAGCATAATGCTCGAATGGAACAAGGAACTGGTCTCCTTCGCGACTTCTGGCGGACTTCGTCCGGCGAAGGTCGCTTCGGCGACCGAAGACGGATGATATAGCGGTCGAGGGTACTTAGCACGGGGTGAAGTTCGGGAAGGCTGCTGGCTGTTGGCTACTGGCTACTGGCCGGAGTGCCCTAGCCAGTAGCCAGCAGCCAACAGCCAGTAGCTTTTTCTCAAAGTCGAGTTTTTAGTTTCGGTAGCAAAGCATTCTTCCATGACATGAACGTCCCCTCCACGATCCGTTCCCGCGCTTCCCGCATCAACGCCAGATAGAAGCCCAGGTTGTGCAGGCTGGTGATCTGCTGCCCCAGGAATTCCCCGCTTTGGAACAGGTGGCGCACAAAAGCACGAGAGTAGGCGCTGTCCACCCAGGCGGTGCCATCGGGATCCAAGGGTCCGTGATCGTCCGCCCAACGCTTGTTCTTGATCTGCAGCACCCCTTCGCGGGTGAAGAGCATGCCGTTGCGGCCGTTGCGTGTGGGCATCACACAGTCGAACATATCGATGCCGCGTGCGATGTTCTCCAGCAGGTTCCAGGGTGTGCCCACGCCCATCAGGTAACGCGGCTTGTCCTTGGGAAGGATGTTGCAGCACAGTTCGGCCATGGCGTACATCTCCTCTTCGGGTTCACCCACACTGAGCCCGCCGATGGCATTGCCCTCCGCGCCTTTTTGTGCGATGTACTCGGCCGAGCGCTTGCGCAGTTCCGGATAGGTGCTGCCCTGAACGATGGGAAAAAGCGTCTGCATGTGACCATAGCGGGGCTCCGTGCGCTCGAAGCGTTCGATGCAGCGATCCAACCAGCGGTGGGTCATGTGCATGCTCTTTTCCGCATAGTCCAGCGCGCAGGGCCAGGGTGTACACTCGTCGAAGGCCATGATGATGTCGGCACCGATGCTGCGCTGGATGTCCATGACGACCTCGGGCGTGAACAGATGTCTGCTGCCATCGATGTGGCTTTGGAACTTCACGCCTTCCTCGGTGATCTTGCGCATGCCGCTGAGGGAGTGCACCTGGAAGCCGCCACTGTCGGTGAGGATCGGCCGGTCCCAGCCGTTGAACTTGTGCAGGCCGCCCGCATGTTCGATCACCTCCGTGCCCGGTCGCAGGTAGAGATGGTAGGTGTTACTGAGCATGATGGGCGCATCCAGGTCGTTCCGCAGCTCGCGGGGATGCACGGCCTTCACGGCGCCCAGGGTGCCCACGGGCATGAAGACGGGGGTGGGGATGGTACCGTGGTCGGTGTCGATCACGCCCGCACGCGCATCGGTGGCGGGGTCGGTGGCAAGCAGGCAGAACTCCATGGTGGGCAAGGCCGCCAAAGGTAGCGGTGGTGGGGCGCGGCTCTCCCGCCGCCGCTGTTCATAACTGCATGGGCCAGTTGCCATGTCCTGTACGCCCGCCGGGTAGCTTCGCCCACAGTGTCGGCCCGCCCTCCGGCCATTTGTATCCATGTCCGCCTGGACCATCGAGACCTATGTGATGGTGGGAGCGCTCCTTGTGCTCCTGTTCTTCCATGCCTTCATGTTCATCAGGCTTGCCGTGCGCCCGGTGGAGGTGGAGCCCGACCGCGACCTGCCGGTGAGCGTGATCATCTGTGCGCGCAACGAGGCCGCCACGCTCAAGACCTTGATCCCCCTGTTGCTGGGCCAGGACCATCGCACCTTCGAGCTGGTGGTGGTGAACGACCGTTCGGACGACGATACCTGGGAGGTGCTGCAATGGATGCAGGATGCGCATCCGCTGTTGCGGCCGGTGAACATCCAGGCCGACGAGAAGTTCAACTACGGGAAGAAGATCGCCCTGGGTGTGGGCATGCGTGCCGCGAAGTACGCGCATGTGCTGCTCACCGATGCCGATTGCCTGCCCGCCGGGCCGGACTGGATCAGCACCATGGCGGCGGGTTTCCGCAAGGGCCGCAGTATCGTCATCGGCCACAGCCCCTATGCCATCGAACCCGGCCTTGCGAATGTGCTGGAACGCTACGACGGATATGCGAAGGCCGCGCAGTACATGAGCTTCGCCATGGCCGGAATGCCTTACATGGGTGTGGGACGTAACCTGGGCTATACCCGCGAGATCTTCTTCAAGGCACGGAGCGAGGGGCGGGGGAACCACCTGATGAGCGGCGACGATGACCTGTTCATCAACGCGGTGGCCCGATCGGGCAATACCGCCGTGGTCGCCGATCCGCGTTCCTACATGACCACGCGTGCCACACCCGACCTGGCGACCTGGGTCCGCCGCAAGCGACGCCATTTCACCACGGCCGCCCACTACCGCCTCGGTCACCAGGTGCTGCTCACCCTGCTGCCGTTGGCAAGGGTCGTGTTCTGGGTGGTGTTGCTCCTGTTGCTCCTGCGGGGCCACTGGACAGCGGCGGCGATCGGTGCATTCTTGAAGATCGGGCTGATGCTGCCGATCACCATGGCCGGCATGCGCAAGCTCGGCGCCGACATGATCACCTGGTTCGCATTACCACTGGAATGGTTGTTCCTACTTTTGGATCCCCTGCTCTACACGAGTACGATCCTCGTCAAGCCGAAGCGATGGAAATGAACGAGAACCTCAGCGAGAAGGCCCGTTACGATTACGGGCTTGTGCGTCGTGCCGTGGACAATGGTGATCAGAAGGCTTACGCCGAACTGATGTCCCGTTACCGCGACTCGATCTATTTCATGTTGTTGAAGATGATCAACAACAAGGACGACGCCGAGGA
The DNA here is from genome assembly GCA_041745875.1 of Flavobacteriales bacterium. Taxonomy (GTDB): domain Bacteria; phylum Bacteroidota; class Bacteroidia; order Flavobacteriales_F; family PHOS-HE28; genus PHOS-HE28. The sequence goes on from JBGTIB010000149.1 coordinate 20,190, forward strand.
CCTCACGATCGAGGCCTTCGGGAAAGCCTTCCACCGGCTGAGACAGTACACGCCGAACTACGCCTTCAGCACCTGGTTGTTCAAGATCGCATCGAACAACTGCATCGATTGGATCCGCAAACAGAAGAAGAAGACCTTCTCCATCGACAAGCCCATGGGCACCGAGGATGGTGACGAGATGACCATCGAGCTGAAAGGCCATGGCCTCGACCCTTCCGAGCTGGCGATCAAGGAACAGAAGATCGAGATCATGCGCGAGGTGGTGGACAAGCTGAAGCCGCGCTACAAGACCTTGGTGGAGCTGCGCTACTACAAGGAGTACAGCTACGAGGAGATCGCCCAGGAGCTGGACCTTCCCCTTGGTACGGTGAAAGCGCAACTCTTCCGCGCCCGCGAGTTCCTGCTCAATTTGATGCAAGGCAGCAAGGACGCCATTTGAGATGGGGAGATGCTCAGATGTGGAATTGTGAAGATGTGGAAATGTGAAGATGTGATCGCCGTGGCCGACCCACATCTTCACATTCCCTGATTTCCACATTGGTTCACGCTAATGGAAAAGAACGAGCTGTTGCTCAATTATTTCCCCGGCCTCACCACTTCCCAGCGTGCGCACTTCGCCCGACTCGGCGAGCTGTACGCCCATTGGAACGAGCGTGTCAACCTCATTTCACGGAAAGACTTCGAGCATCTATACGAACGGCATATCCTGCATTCGCTGGGCATCGCCAAGGTGGTGCAGTTCAAGAAGGGAACCCGGATCGTGGATGTGGGCACCGGCGGTGGTTTCCCATTGGTGCCGCTGGCGATCCTGTTCCCGCAGTGCGCCTTCCACGGCATCGACGGCATCGGCAAGAAGATCATGGCCGTGCAGGGTGTGATCGAAGGGCTGGGTCTTGCCAATTGCACAGCGGAACAAGTGCGCAGCGAGGATCATAAGCAGAAGTACGATGTGATCGTGAGCCGCGCGGTGACCACGCTTCCCGAGTTCCTGCGCATGACAAAGCACCTGGTGCCCAAGGGGCAGGGGCAGCTCTACTACTTGAAGGGTGGCGAACTGGCCGATGAACTCCTTCCACTGAAGCAGATGTACCGCGTCTTCGAACTGTCGGAGTTCTTCGAGGAGGAATTCTTCGCGACGAAGAAGGTGGTGCGGGTGGAAATGTGATGCAAGCGTAGGGAGGCGATCCTGTCCATCATGGCTGGCTTTTGTGACGGGGTATGGGCCGGATCTTAGTATCTCCTGGAGGCTCTCCACACCTCCATGAAGAACCGTGAATGAACGTGAATGAACATGAATGGGTAGCCGTTCCGATGCACCCCAAGCGCTATTCCCGTTCATTCCCGTCCATTCACGGTTGGTTCACGTGCCAAATCATTTTGAGGGGATAGCCCTCAACGACTGGCACCCCACGAGCGGGATAGGTCCTACCTTGTGGTTCTGATACGGAGAGATGCGGGTCCGGGTATCGATCGCGATCTGCCTGGCCTTCACAACGGCCACGGCCCAGGTTCCGGACTCCGGACGTGCGGTCCTATCCGTCGATGTCCACTTTGGTATTTCGCTTCCCGTGGGCCGTTTTGGAGCCTACCCACTGCAACGGACCATCACGCACGGATCGACCTCGATGCTGGGCGCAGGTGCGAGCTCTGGCCCCATGGGCGCGGTAAGCGCGAACTATGCCATCGGTTCGCGGATCGGCATGGTCGTCGTGGCCGAAAGCTCCAGGCATGATCGCTTGAACAAGAACTACGCAGGATCAGCATGGAGCTGTGCTCCTTGTGCCACTGGCTTTCTCGGATCTTCCCCTACCATGTGGGATCTGCAGGTGGGCACATGGCGATCCACAAGCCTTTGGTTCGGACCTACGTATGAATTCGTTCGCGGGGAGACTTCGCTACAGCTGCGGGCAGGCCTGGGGTATCAGCGTTGGCGCAGCGAAGAGATATTTTACCATGAAGCCGGAACCCAATGGGTGAACGGAGGTGCGTCGCCCTTTCAAGCAACGCCTTATGCATTTTCACTGCTGCAACCCGTTACTACAGGTACCGGTCTTGTCCAGAACGTGGGTTTGGTGGTGCGTCACCGCTTGATCGGCCGGGTGACTTTTTCGGGCAGTGCGGATATCGCCTGGGGACGTGTGGTGTTCAAGGGGGAGCACTGGCTCCGATACAATGGCGCCTCGGAATGGCAGACGCCGATCCTCATCATGGAGGCGCTGCCCTTCGAAGAGCGCTCCTCCGTGACGCGCTTATCCTTTCGAGCGGGCTTGGGATTCGATGTGTTGCGGCGAGGGGATTAGGTAGGTGCTACCACTTCTCGCGTTCATTCCACCACCACCTTACCGCCCGTCAACCACTTCCCCTCGCTGGCGATGTGAACGTAGTATATCCCTGCTGCCAAACCCTCCAACGCCAAGCCATGCGCACCATTGCCCGCGATGCGTTCCTGCCGCACCACGCGACCGTCGCTGGCTACGAGCGTGAGCGCGAAAGGCCCGTTGCCCACGCTGGGCGGCAGGCTGAGCTGCACCGTGCATTGCCCATGCGCTGGGTTGGGGTAGATCGATAGCGCACCCAGCAAATTGGTGGCCTGCTCCGCAATGCCCACACTGTTGCAGCCGGGCACGATGCAGCCATCGGCATCCACCTTCACCACCCAGGCATCCTGTGAGTAGCCCGGTGGGAAGTTCGGTTGCACGGGCTGGTAGCGGTATGTGGGGCCCGTTGCGATGAATCCGCCATCGGGGGTGGGCAGCACATCGTAGAACTGGCCGGTGCCCTGGGTGTAGATGCTGTCCTGGTAACAGTACTTGCGCATCCACAGGCTGTCACCATCGGCGGTGGTACGTAGCAGCACCCCTTGCATGTAACCGCTCTCCTCGCTTACGCCGCAGGCGATCAGGTCGCCGTTGGGGACTTCCTTGGCAGCAAATAGGACTTGGAACCGGGCGGGTGTAGTGTAGGTTTCTTCCCAGACAATGGAAAGGTCCGAGGGATGCACTTCGGCCAAATAGAAGACGTCCTGCAAGTAGTTAGGCGCAAAAGGGATATTACTCGCGATCAGAAGGTTGCCATTGGCAAGCACGGACAAATGAGGCCCACCACCCAATTGTGTAATGGGCCATAACTCCTCCGTGATCACATTGCCGCTGGGGTCAGTACGTTGAAGCCAATGTGTTCGGGTGGGGTCTGTCGGATACTTGGATCCACCCATCACAAGATCACCGTTGTCGAGTTCCACCACGAATACCAATGCATCGGTCTGAGGAGCAGGCACACCGTAGGTTCGCCTCCACAGCTCATTTCCCAACGGATCGGTGCGGATGGCGAAGCCATCCAGGTAGCCCGTGGCATCGGTCTGCCCTACGATGATGAAACCGCCGTCCTGTGTGCGTTTCACGCTGAAGCCGTTCCATTGCTGGCCGGGAATGCCAAGATCGCGGGTAAAGACCGTATCGCCCTGCGCATCAAAGACCATGAGGAAGACCGCCAGGTTCTGAAGCGTGTCCTGCTTGCTGCCCCCGATCACAATCCCGCCGCCGGGAAGACTGTCGCAGCAGTTGGCCCAGCCAACGAATACAGCGTGCCAGGAAATCACTATTCGCTTGTCCCAAAGTTTGGTGCCATCATTTGCAATGCGCAGGATCGCAGGAGTTGAGTACGTGACTATCAGTCCATCATCTAAGGTGTCAATTTCATTGGCTCCTTGAACAATTATGAAGCCGTCAGAGGCCTGTTCAACGTTCCATGCCACTTGAGGTCTTCCGTTCCCGCGATCATACCGCATATTGAACGTCTGACCCCATGCGGGCCAGACGTTCAATAAAACGGTAATGAAAACGAGCAAGCGCATCAACGCTGCACCATGAGTTTAACTGTGCCAACAGGAATTCCATCCGCGCTGAGCGTGGCCGTGTAGAGCCCGTTCGGCCAGGTTTGTACAGCAAGCTCCGCGATACCCGTGGCTTGGCCAAGGCGCACTTCGGCTTGCTTGCGACCCAGCAGGTCGCGTACCAACAAGCTAGCCTGCTCGGCACCATCAGGCAGTTGGTACACCAGCCATTGCGTCGTGGTCGCCGGGTTCGGGTAGGCCTCCAGTATCTGGTCCATGGGATGTGTAACGCGTGCTGGCTTTCCTGTTTGCTGCGCCCGCTTGGGTCCCATTTCCGGAAGTATGATGATCTCTTCAGGCAATTCGTGACCAAGATCGTGCAGCCAGACATTGGCGTGGGCACTGCCGATGATTGCTGTCTTCATTGTACGATGAGTTTGCCCCCTGTAAGCCACTTCCCTTCGCTGCTGATGTGCACATGATACACTCCCTCCGACAGCCCATGCAACGCCAAGGTATGATCGCCATTGCCTGATAACAAGCGTTGCTGCGCGATGCGCCCATCCATGCCCACCATGCTCAGTTGCAAGGGCAGCTGTGCCACGCTGGGCGGTAGTTCCAAACGCAGGGTGGTTTGTTCGCTGGCCGGATTGGGAAAGATCGTGAGCGCCCCCAGCAGGTTGGTGGTCTGCTCTTCGATGCCCACGCTGTTGCAGCCGGGGATGATGCAGCCCATGCTATCCACCTTCACCACCCAAGTATCTTGGCTGTAACCCGGTGGGTAGGGGCCTCCGACCGGATTGCGTGCCACTCCCGCAGCGATGAAGCCCCCATCGGCCGTGGGTAGCACATCGTAGAACCTGCCCTGACCATTTGTGATCATGCTGTCTTGGTAGTGGTAGGTGAACATCCATAGGCTATCGCCTGTGCTGGTGGTGCGTAGTAGTAGACCCATTTCGTTATTGGGAGCCTGGCTCACATAAGTACCACCGGCGCCGATCAGATCGCCGTTGGAGCATTCCTTCCCAGCAAAAAGTACAGTACCATAGCGCTCAGGCCCATACTCACGCTCCCAGAGAATTGACCCATCCGCGCTATCCAACTTAGCAACGTAGGGGCGCATTGATCCATATGATGGCGCATGAGCATTACCGCTGAAAACGATTGGCTGCCCCTCCGAGCCGGTGATCAGTTGTAATGCCCCTTCCGAGAACGGTCCACCCCAGGTTACGGACCAGATCTCATTCCCTGCGGGATCTACTCGGATGACCCAATGCTCACCATTGGTGTCCGTCGGGAAGTAAGAGCCGGAAAAATAGTAGCCGCCATCACCAGCCAGACCCACTGCGAGCAAGGCCCTCCAATCCGGAGGGGGACCGCCGTAGGTCTCTCTCCACTCTTCATTCCCCAAGCTGTCGGTCTTGATCGCGAAACCATCTATGCCATTGACTGAAAGATCGCCCAAGCCCATATCCCCCACGATCAGAAAACCTCCATCGGCGGTTCGCTTGACCTGTCGACCAATCCAGTAGTAGTCGTCCGTGGGGCCACCGTAAACGCGTGTCCAAAGGGTGTCTCCATCGGCATCGAAGCGCATCAAGTATACTTCGTCGCTGCCGAGGCTGTCCTCACTGGAACCACCTACTACATAGCCACCACCAGGAATCGTATCGCAGCAGTTTGCCCAGCCGGCGAATGCGCTATGGTTGGCTCGCCAGCTACGCCGTTCCATGATCTTAACGCCATCAGCATCCAACCAAGTGAGCAACACGGAGGCATGGAATTGCCATATGCCCGGTGCAATACTGTCGTAGTCGCTGCTGCCGCCGATGACCATGTAGCCGTCCGGAAGTAGTTCGATCCCGAAAGAGGTTTGCGCGTAGCCCCACCCAAACGCATCGTAGCGATAGTTGAAGCCCTGACCATATGCCAGGGCTTCAACGAAGAGCGCTATGGCGAGGAGCCACTTCCGCATATTCCTATCAGCGTTGCACCACCACTTTCCCGCCCGTCAACCACTTCCCTTCGCTGCTGATGTGCACATGATACACTCCCTCCGCCAGCCCATGCAACGCCAAGGTATGATCGCCATTGCCTGATAACAAGCGTTGCTGTACGATGCGCCCATCCATGCCCACCACGCTCAGTTGCAAGGGCAGCTGCGCCACGCTGGGCGGTAGTTCCAAACGCAGGGTGGTTTGTTCGCTGGCCGGATTGGGAAAGATCGTGAGCGCCCCCAACAGGTTGGTGGCCTGCTCTTCGATGCCCACGCTGTTGCAGCCGGGGATGATGCAGCCCATGCTGTCCACCTTCACCACCCAAGTATCTTGGCTGTAACCCTGTGGGTAGGGGCCTCCGACCGGATTGCGCGCCACCCCCGCAGCGATGAAACCTCCATCGGCCGTGGGTAGCACATCGTAGAACCTGCCCTGACCATTAGTGATCATGCTGTCCTGGTAGTGGTAGGTGAACATCCATAGGCTATCGCCTGTGCTGGTGGTGCGTAGTAGTAGACCCATTTCATTATTGGGTGCCTGGCTCACATAAGTACTCCCAGCACCGATCAGATCATCGTTCATGCACTCCTTACCTGCATATAGGATGGTATATGGGTTGGAAGGGCCATATTCCTGTTCCCATATGAGGCTACCATTGCTACTATCCAGCTTTGCGATATAAGCGCGACTCGCTGCGTATGAAGGTGCATATCCTCTTCCACTGAATATGATCGGATTCCCATCAGCGGAACTGATGAGTTGCGTCGCCCCTTCGGAAAATGGGCCGCCCCAAGTGACCTGCCACATCTCGTTTCCATCGCCGTCAACGCGCATGACCAGGTGTTCACCGTTCGTGTCAGATGGATAGTACGAACCGGCCAAGTAGTAGCCACCGTTAGGGTGAAGATCACAACTTAGGAGGGTTCGCCAATCAGGCGGTGGCCCCCCCAAAGTCCTTCTCCATTGTTCGTTGCCAAGGCTGTCGGTCTTGATGGCAAAGCCATCGACTCCAACCACCAAAGGATCAGCAAATGCCATGTCACCAACGATTAGAAATCCTCCATCCAACGTCCGCTTTACCTGGCGTCCACCCCAATAGTGGTCTGCGGGGTCTCCGAATACTTTTGTCCAAAGTGTGTCGCCAAATGCATCGAATCGCATAAGGTATACCTCGATGAGTCCCAACGAATCCTCGCTTGCACCACCTATGACAAACCCTCCACCCATAATGGTGTCACAGCAATTGGCCCAACCGGCGAAGGCGCTATGCTCGGGCCGCCAACTTCGTTTCTCCATGGTTTTTACGCCATCCAAGTCCAACCAGGTGAGCAACACTGATGAATGAAAATGCCAAAGTCCTGGGGCGATGCTGTCATAATCGCTGCTGCTTGACACTGCTACATATCCATTGGCCGTGCTCTCGATCCCAAATCCAGTTTGGGCATACCCCCAGTTGAAAGCATCGTACCGCTTGTTGAAGCCCTGGCCATATGCCAGGGCTTCAACGAAGAGCGCTATGGCGAGGAGCCACTTCCGCATATTCCTATCAGCGTTGCACCACCACTTTCCCGCCCGTCAACCACTTCCCTTCGCTGCTGATGTGCACATTATACACTCCTGCGGCCAGCCCATGCAACGCCAAGGTATGATCACCATTGCCTGATAACAAGCGTTGCTGTACGATGCGGCCATCCATGCCCACCACGCTCAGTTGCAAGGGCAGCTGCGCCACGCTGGGCGGTAGTTCCAAACGCAGGGTGGTTTGTTCGCTGGCCGGATTGGGAAAGATCGTGAGCGCCCCCAGCAGGTTGGTGGCCTGCTCTTCGATGCCCACGCTGTTGCAGCCGGGGATGATGCAGCCCATGCTGTCCACCTTCACCACCCAGGCATCCTGTGAGTAGCCCGGCGGAAAGTTGGGTTGCACGGGCTGGTAGCGGTAAGTGGGTCCGGTGGCGATGAAACCGCCATCGGGGGTGGGCAGCACATCGTAGAACTGCCCCGTACCCTGGGAGTAGAGGCTGTCCTGGTACCAGTATTTGCGCATCCACAGGCTGTCACCATCGGCAGTGGTACGCAGCAGCACCCCTTGCATGTAACCGCTCTCCTCGCTTACCCCGCAGGCGATCAGGTCGCCGTTGGGGGCTTCTTTCACGACCTGAAGTACATGGAACTGCGCCATAGGCCCATAGAGCCGATCCCAAATAATGGATCCATCCGATGGGTCCACTTTAGCCATGTACGGCCGTTGCTGTAGGTTATTGGGTGCATAGGCTTCGTTGCCACATGTAATGACGTTCCCATCGGACAGCAGCTCCACCATGATGACCTGACCTACCGGCTGGGCAGGCCACAGTTGTTCCCAAAGCGCGTTGCCCAAGGGATCTGTGCGCTGCAGCCATCTACGTTGGCTGTTGTTCTGGGGGTATTTCGCTCCCGACATAACGAAATCGCCACTTGGCAATTGAACCACATGCACTAGCCCATCGGTCTGCGGTGCGGGCTGTCCGTAGGTCCTTCTCCACAACTCGTTACCCAACGGATCGGTGCGGATGGCGAAGCCGTCCAAGTAGCCCGTGGCGTCTGTCTGGCCCACCAGGATGAAGCCGCCGTCCTGGGTGCGTTTCACACTGAAGCCGTTCCATTGCTGGCCTGGTATGCCCAGGTCGCGGGTGAACACCGTGTCGCCCTCAGCATCAAAGACAGCCAAATATGCACTGATGTGCTGTAGCGTATCGTCGGTTGCCCCCCCTACAACTATACCACCACCCGGTATGGTATCGCAGCAATTGGCCCAGCCTGCTACATATCCACGCCATGGCGGTGCAAATCGACTATCCCACAGTTTCGCTCCCGTCTGGGAATCGATCTTGGTGAGGCCGATCATATATCGGGTGAAGTACACTCCAGGGGATATCGTATCCAGTTCGTTGCTCACTTGGATAACCATATACGCTCCGTCCGGTGTCCTTTCAATGTCCCATGATCCATTCGGTCTACCGATCTCACGTAGGTCATACCGCCTGTTGAATGTTTGGCCCAGTACGGGCCAAACATTCAACAGTACTGCGGTAAGGACGAACCAGCGCATCAACGCTGCACAATGAGTTTTATGGAGCCCATGGGGATCCCATCGGCAGTGAGCGTGGCCATGTAGAGGCCACTGGGCCATGTCCGCATAGCGAGTTCCACGATGCCGGTGCCTTGGCCTAGGCGCACTTGCTCCATTTCGCGACCCAACATGTCCCGCACGCTTACGCTGGCTTGCTCCACTTCTTGGGGCAGCTGGTACACCAACCATTGCTCTGCGGCAGTGGGGTTAGGATAGGCCTCCAACAGGTTTTCCAACGGCTGAGCTGCTCGCGTGGGTTTGCGCGATCCTTGCGCACGTTTCGGGCCGTCTTCCGGCAGGATAATAACTTCTTCCGGCAGGTCGTAGCCGAGTGCATGCAACCAGGCATTGGCCTGGGCGCTGCCGATGGTCTCACGTTGTTGGCCGAGGTCCATCAGATAGGCCTGGGTTCCAGCATCGGGTTCCGCCCAACCGTTGGCCTGTTCGGCTTGTGCCCAGTATTTCAACACGCTGTACAGGCTGCCGTCCAGTTCACCGCTTTCGGCCGCAGCGGCCAGGGCTTCCAGCGCACTGTACTGGCCCTTGGCGCCGAGCACACCTGCATCGGCCAGCGTGGCATGAGCGGCATCGTAACGGTCCGTCCACTGTAGCAAGGAGTCCAAATGCCAGGTGTCGGTACTATCCAGCCATACCTCGCGGGCCAGGCCGTAGAGGGCTTCGGCCTTCAGTTGACCGTACCAGGCCAGCTCGGCCTGCAGCACGCTCAGCAGGCTTACCTCCCCGGTCTGGGCGCCCTGCACCAGGTCGAGGAAGAAGGGCGTAAGATCGCTTTCCCAAGCCATGTGCAGCACCTCGCCCTGCAGGGGGCTGTTGCCCACCAAGGCCTGTGTAATGTGCCAGTCGCTCAGCGGTGGGTCGCTATCTAACGTGGCCTGCCAAACGGCGGTGCTCACCTTGGGGGCCACGCTCAGCAGGGCATTGCGTTTGGCCGTGGAGCTGTTGGCCGGACATTCCACATAGGCCAGCAACCCTTCGCTGTCGCCGTTGTCCTTGGTGGCATCGTACACGGCACCGGTTTCTTCGTAACCCTCCTTGCCTTCATGCGCCAGCAGGCGTTTCACTTCACCATCGCGGTCCAGGTGAGAGGGGCAGACCTCCTCTTTGGTCGTGTACTGGGCTAATGCATCAGCAGGATCGATCCAATTGTAACAGATCGGTTCCGTGTGCAGGGTTGCTGACAGGTGGAACCAATACTGAATGTACCCGGCGCCCTGTTCGTCCTGAACGAAGTAGTCACCCTGAGGGTTGGTGGTGCAGTTGTCGCTGAAGATGTTGCCAGCGGGGTTGGAGAGTACGGGTGGGTCCAATGGGAAAACTACCGCATTTCTGCCCTGTTGCTGTGCGATGGTGGCGCCGTTACCGGTGAGGGCCACATCGAACTCGTTGATGTCATCAAGGCCGAAGTCGTTGCATTTGATCTCCAGGCCTTCGCCGGTTTGTGCATGTCGGTTCTTCCCTTGCACGATATGTCCAGTGTAGAGTTGATCGAAGCGGTTGTTGTAGACCAGATTGGGTGCTTTGCCGCTGTCCTTGATGATGATGCCAACCTTGCTATTCTGTCCAGTGGGCTGTGTGGTAAGGAAGGCATTCTCCTGGATGCTATAACCCGTGCACTGGTCGCTGTACACGCCGTACACAGCGCCTAAAATGCCGGGTATGATGGGTTCGGGCACGCTGAAGGTGTTGCGCGTGACGGCTGCATCCTGGATGCCTTCCATACGGATACCGTAGTTGGTTCCGGTGAACGTGGCGTTGTCCACGCTGAAGGTGCGGCTGGGGTCGAAGGTGGTGGCCAGAATGCCCCGGTGCAGATTGGTGAATGAACTGGTTGTTGTATTGGCGGGTGGGCAGGGTGTGCCATAGGGCAGCAAAGCGCTGCAATGGTTCGCCACCGCGAAGGTGCTACCCATGGAATGAATGCCCACACCTTGGTGGGAAGGCAGTTGATAGCCGCCGCCAACCATGCTGTTGCTGAAGGAGCAACCCCTGAAATTGATCCCGCGCACGGCCATCAAGGCCACATGGTCCCTGGGCACCATATTCGTGTTGTTCAAGGGTCCTTGCGTAATGAACGTGCAACGGGAGAAGGAGCTGATATTGGCGATGGGGTTGCCGCCCGGGGTGCGGTTCTCGTACGGGTGGAACACGGCATCGTAGCGATTGTTCCGCAGGATACCATCCGCCGCCGCTACGATGCCACCGGTGCTCTCCTTGATGATGGCGCCCAAGGGGTCCCTGGGATCGCCGCGAGCGACCAGCAGTCCCGTGCGCGCGTGCTCGATGGTGGCGCCGCTGCGCAGGCTCGCGTAGCCCTGGTTCGATGAAGGGCTCTGGCCGGCGAAAAAATTGCCCCAAACCTGCACCCCGTCCCACATGTTGTTGGGGCAGTTTTCCATGGCAGAAAGCGTGGAGTTGTTCAGTTGGAGCCGCCCACCGGGTTCTACGATGATCCGGCTGGGCCACTGCATTTGTTCGCTGTCCGCGAATCGGATCGTGGCCGAGTTGATGTTCAAGATGGAACCTGCTGGTACGATCACCTGGCCGTGCAAGTAGTGGTCGGTGGTCCAGTCGGTGGTACCGGCAGGCATCAGATGGTTGCCATACTCATCAGGCAGCATGTCATAGACCAGTTTGGACTGGCAATCGGGCCGTAGTTTCATCAGCAGTGCATCGTCGAAGTTGTGGCTGGTATTGCCGCTGATCACCAGTCCGCCATCGTCCGCTTCGGTGATCTTGTACAGACACTCCTGTTTGCGGATGTCGCCTGGCCATATCTGGTGGTCCATTTCCGGTTCAGCATCGACGGTCATTTCCCAGATGGGGGTACCATCCGTTCCGCGCAACTTGGCCACATACGCGCTGGTCAGCCAATAATCGTAGTCGTTTGCGTTGGCCCAATCGTGACCAGAAAAATACGTGGTGATATGGTCGTCAATGTAGGTGGGCAGGTCGCCATATAGGAATGGGTTGCTGACATCATAAGGTGGAGGCCACTTGGTACTCACCACGGCGATGTTGCCGTCGGCAGTACTGGTCACGCCTGCTTGCAGGTCGTAAGCGCGTACTTCGCCCAGGTTGGTCGTCCAAGTTGGAGTGGCACTGATCCCCACATTGAATCGGTGGACATTCAGTTCGGCGATGCTGCGGCCGGCTGACCAGTCACTATTGGTATAATTGCTTAGTACCGGCCAGATCAGGGCCAGGCCGTCATCGTCTTCATGGAAGCAGATATCGCTGCTGTTCTGGATCAGGCCGGGATCATGAGGGCCTGCTGGCAGTGCCAATGCAGCACTGTTCGTATGATGGACGATATCCATACCATAAGGGTCGGCATCCATGTGCATGATCAGGCCGGCAAAGGCATGTATGGTTCCGGCATTGGGACCCTGACTCACTCCGTACTGACCGGCAATGGCCACATGTTGTGCACCTCCTTGCTCTACACGCTTCACGGAGAAACCACGTACCAGATTATTGGCTGTCCATCCCAATTCGGTGCCCAGTGCGTCCGAAGGGTCGTACATGTATCGATCTACGATGGTGCCATCGCTTCGAATGCGCATGTTCCACATCCGTCCCCAGTCGGGGGTTTGGCCCGAGTCGCCAAAACCTAGCACGTAGAATCCATCCCCTCCATCTACACTGATCGGGGTTATACCAAAGCCAACGCTGTACGTCTTCCAGCCGGCCAGATGATCGAGAGGCCAACCGTAGAGATTTTGCCAGATGACCTGTCCATCAAGATCGACCTTGGCCATGTAGTTCTTTCTCGTCATTCCCATGAGCATATCCCCTTCGTACATCATGGAACAATCCAGTTCAGCCAGGTTCACCGGCGTGCTCAAACCGGGGTTGTAGCCGATCTGTTGCCCATTGCCCAGTAGGTGCGTTTTCCTATTGGTGTGGGCCTCACCCACGGCCACTATGTTACCATCAGAATCCTGCGCGACGCCATAGAAGACACCCGGCAGGTAGCTGCGACACCAGAGTTGGTTGCCATCAAGATCATACCGGGCGATCCAACTTTGCAAGGCACCTTTCCGCCGTTCGTTCGTCTCCCATTCATTGGTCCTGGGCGCATCCTCGTCCATGTCATTGAAGTCGAAGCAGAGGAACCCGTCCACATATTTCCAGTTCGGCATGCTATTATAGCCTGCAGTCGCATAGCCGATATGCTCGCCAGCCCCATCGTACAGATTGCAGTGCGCGTACCACCAATCCTCGCCGCTCTCCTCTCTGGTCATCGATGCTCCTGTGGAAGGTGAATAAGTGAGGTAACCTGGTTGGCCTGGGACCCACGTTCCGACCTCTCCCCAGAAAGGCATGCGTGGTGGTGCCATGATGTCCACCCATTCCACGGCGGGGCCGCCATTGGGCTGGGCGTTGCACGTTGATGCTCCCAAACCCTTGTCAGACAAGGGTTTCAGGATGGGGGGGTAATGAAGCCTGCTACGATCGCAACCTTCAACAGTGTGCCTTTGGTGACCATGGTGAATAGGGTTTGGATGATGAACCTAAGATATTGGGGCATCGAAATCCAAATTTCAGGTGCCCTCAGCTTCAAGTCGGGCTGTGTTTCTTACCGATCACTGCGCACCCGCCAATTGCAATCTGCTCAAACCCGAGTACAACCCGCTCGCATCCGCGATCAGCTCATCATGCCTGCCGCTTTCCACAATGCTGCCCTTGTCCAGCACCAGGATCCTGTCCGCATTGCGGATCGTGCTGAGGCGATGCGCGATCACCAGGCTGGTCCGTCCTTTCATCAGCTCTTCCAGCGCCTCCTGCACCAGCCGTTCGCTCTCACTGTCCAGCGCGCTGGTGGCCTCGTCGAGGATGAGGATCGCGGGGTCCTTCAGCACCGCGCGCGCGATGGCGATCCGTTGCCGCTGACCACCACTCAGCTGCACGCCACGCTCGCCCACTACCGTGTCGTAACCCTCGGGGAAGGTGGCGATGAAGTCGTGCGCGTTGGCCTTGCGCGCTGCGGCCTCGACCATGTCCTGTGAGGCTTTGGGATCGCCGTACGCGATGTTCTCGCGGATGGTGCCACCGAACAACAACACTTCCTGCGGAACGATCGCCATGCGGTCGCGCAACGCGGTGAGCGGGTACGTGCTCGCTTCCTGGCCATCAATGAGCAGGCTGCCTTCCACCGGATCGTAGAAGCGCAACACAAGTGAGGCGATGGTGCTCTTGCCCGCACCGCTCGGTCCCACCAGGGCGATGCGCTGGCCCGGCTCTGCCGTGAAGCTCACATCGTGCAACACGGGCATGTCCGGCCGGGTGGCATAGTGGAAATCCACGTTGCGGAATTCGATCCGACCCAGGATGGCAAGCGGTGTTTGTTTGGGCGCCAGGCTGATGCCTTCCGCCGCCTCGTCGTGGATGTCCATCAAGCGCTCCGTGGCCCCGATGGCTTTCAACAGGTTGGTGACATATTCCGGGATGCTGCCGATGCTGGCGCCGATGAACACGGTGTACATGATGAAGGTGAAGAGCTGGCCGGTGCTAAGCACGCCTTCCTCCTTCAGGTGCATGCCCCGCCAGACCACCAGCACGATGGCGCCGAACATGCACAGGATGATGAACGAGACGAAAGCGCCGCGCCACCGTGCGCTCTTCATGGCCAGGCTGCGTGCGGCGGTCACGGATCGGTTGTAGCGCAGCGCTTCCCAGGCCTCATTGGCGAAGGCTTTCACGCTCTGGATGCCTTGCAGCGTCTCTTCCACCACCACATTGGTATCGGCGATGCGGTCCTGCACCTCTTTGCTCAGCTTCTGGATGAAACGCCCGAAGATGACCGCCACGATCGCCACTACCGGAATGGAAGCGAGCATGGTGAGCGTGAGCTGCGGCGAGAGGGTGGTGAGCAGCACCAGTCCCACGGTGATGATGACGAGCTGCCGCACCAGTTCCGCCAGCGTGGTGGTGAAGGTGTCCTGCAACAGGGCCACATCGGCACTGATCCGGCTGTTGAGCTCGCCCACGCGCCGTGTGGCGAAGAAGCTCATGGGTAGCTTCAAGAGGTGCTCGTAGGTATCCTGCCGCAGGCGCGCCAGCATGTGCTCGGTGACGTACGAGAAGAGGTAGATGCGGCCGAATCCCAGCACCGCCTGTAATGCGAACACGCCCAACAGCAGCAGCGCCACGGAGTCGATGTTGCCCAGATCCAGCAGCGCCTCGGCATCGGTGGGCAATTCGCCCTTGGTGGCATCCACCAGCTTGCCCATGAGGCCGGGGAACACCATGCTGAGCAGGCTGGTGCCCAGCAACAGCAGCATGCCCAGCGCGAATGGCAGACGGTACGGCCTTACATAGCGGAACAGCCGGAAGAACTTCCGCAGTGTGGACTTGGTAAGCTTCGCGGGTTTCGCGTCGTCGTCGCGGATATTGTTGCGGCGGGAGGCCATGGGAGATCGGTACTATTCAGGATTACCTAGACCAGGGCGTGAGCTAATGCGCACATGTGCACATGAGCACATGAGCACACGTGCTCACCCGTGGATCTTCACCATCCTGTCCGCGATATGGTCGAACAGGTTCTGAAGCGGTTTCTCCACCATCATTTTGATGAAGGGGTTGATGTCGCCGTTGAACTCCATCCATGCGGTGGTGATGCCATCCGATTCCTTCAGGTGTGCATCGAGCGAGAAGGGGAAGGGGCTGCGTTCGGTGGCCTTCATCTTCAGCAATTCGGGCTCGGTGCCGCCGTCCAGTTTCAGGCCGATGGTGGCCGCACCCTGCACTTTGAAGGAGCACGACGTACCGTCGCTGGTCCAGTCGCTGATGCGGCCCTGTGGCAACAACTGCTCGAAGTTGCTCATGTCCTGCAGGAAAGCATAGAGCGCCTGCGCAGGTTTGGCGATGGTGACCTGTTTGCTGGTGAGGGTGGTCATGGGGTGTTGCTATGGGAGAACCGTAAGTCGACCCATCGGGTCGACGGTACGGTTGCATCGAACGATGGTGAAGTCATCTGTCCAAGGGAACTGCCGATGCTACACCTTGGTGCCCACACCCCAATTCGCGGGATCCTTCCGCCACTCGTTCAGAGGCATCAGGTCCTTCTCGGTGATGTAGTCGCTGCGCAGGGCCTGGTCCAGCAGGATGCTGTAGTTGGTGAGGGAGAAGAGCTTCACCTTCTCCTTGGCGAAGGCCTTGGTCGCTTCATCGAAACCATAGGTGAAGATGCTCACCATGCCTTTGACCTCACAACCCGCTTCACGCAGGGCTTTCACGGCGTTCAAGCTGCTTTTTCCGGTGCTGACCAGATCTTCCACGACAACCACATTGCGGCCCACGGTGAGGTCGCCCTCCACCTGGTTCTGGAGGCCGTGGCCCTTGGCATCGCTGCGCACATAGATGAAGGGCAGGCCCATGTCGTGCGCCACCAGTGCACCATGTGCGATGCCCCCTGTGGCCACACCGGCGATCATGTCCGGCCTTCCGAACTCGCTGTTGATGACGTGTACGAACTGCTGCCGGATGTACGTCCTTACCGGGGGGTATGAAAGCGTTTTCCGGTTGTCGCAATAAATTGGACTTCGCCAACCGGAAGCCCAATCGAATGGCTTCTTCGGACTAAGTTTGATGGCTTTGATCTGCAGGAGGAATTCCGCGATCTTCAGCGCCGGATCAAGGCTCGAAGGCATGCAACGAAGGTACGAGGTTTACGTCGATGGAAAGCCGGTGGTGATCGCGGAAGCACCGCCGGTCTACGCCTTGCCCATGCAGTGGCTGGCGCTGCGCGTGGATGACCACGAGGAGGTTGGCCGCGCGCTGGTCCTGCTGGCACAACCCAGCATCGAGGGCATCCACTTGTACAGCGGCAACGGGGTGAACATGTGGGATCTGTTCCAGGGAGGGTATACCCTGGTACAGGCCGCAGGTGGACTGGTACTGGACGAACAGGGTAGACTGCTGGCCATGCGCAGGCTTGGTAAATGGGATCTTCCCAAAGGCAAGGTGGACCACGGCGAAGGGATCCCCGAAGCGGCCTTGCGAGAAGTGCGCGAGGAGTGCGGAATGGTGGAACTGGAATTGCTCCGACCCCTAACAAGCACCTGGCATACTTACACGCACAAGGGAAGCCATTTTCTCAAACGCACCGATTGGTTCGTGATGCGCGCCAACTCCTCCGATGCCTTGATCCCTGAGCATGCGGAAGGCATCGAGGAAGTGCGTTGGTTGAACGCCACCGAGGTGGAACGTATGCGCGCCGAAACTTACACTTCGCTGTTGCCGCTGCTGCGGATGTGGGAGACACTCCCCGAGCGACAGGTACATTGAGTACGGCACACGGCGACCGTCAATCGTCCCACACCTTCAGGCGCTGCCCGCTTTCGTGCGCCACCTTGGCCTTGTGGAACACTTCGCCAAGCCCCGTGCTGGGCGAGGGTGCCGGTGATCGTGCCAGGGTCGTGTCGTTGAGCAAGAGGAACAACGGCAGGCTGCGCACACGAAGTTCCTCGCGGAGGAGCAACTCGTCCGTGGCGCGCAACCAGATGAAGTCACGTCGCGGGTGGCTGGCCAGGTAACGATCCAGTTCGGCTCGTGAGCCATCCAGACTGATGGCAATGATCGGTATGATCCCGGAATATTCCGTGTGCAACTGCTCGAGCCCTGCCATCTCCAGTTCGCAGTACGTGCACCAGCCTGCTGTCACCACGATGCACGTGGCTCCTTTCAACAGCGTGTCCAGGTCCACGGCATTTCCATCCATGTCCTCCACGCCGATCTTGGGCAATGTCGAACCGATGCGCATGGTGTTCAGGTCCCACACCATGTTCGCGGCCAGTGCCCGATGTTCCGGATAGGCTGAACGCGCTTGGACCGCCTGCAGCAATTGAAGCACTTCGTGCCGGGGCAATGTTCCGCCGTGTTGATCCAGATAGAGTTGGTCGATCATCACCAATTCGCACAGCCGGTCATCGTTGCGCAGCAGCGCGTTCCGCGCAAAGAGGGTTTTTACGCTATCGGGTTCCGCAATTTTCAACGCGTTGTCAAGGCGCTCCATGTGGTGGCGCATCACGCGTGTCCGCAATGCATCAGCGAACAAGCTGCGCACGAAACGTATGTATTCAGGAACATCGTAATGCACGGGACGATCCTTCAAGTATCGTGCGTACAGCAGGCTGTCCACTGCGCGTGGGCCTTGGCGCAAACCTGCGATCCCGTAGGTGAGGTTGGCCTCGAACCAGGGGTCATCGATCTCGGCATAGTAGCGGCGCAGTTTCAGTTCGAAGGAATCCACGCGGACATCGGACCAGGTGGGGGTGACGAACAAGGTGGGTGGCCGGCGGATGGTATCGTTCGGTTCCGGGGAACTTTTGCGTGCCACATCCACAGCCTGCATGCCCGCCACTTCATCGGTGGCCAGGTCCTCAGTGATGAAGGCATCCAAACGTTCGTTCAAGTCGGCCATCAGCGCATTGATGTCCTGTGCCGCGATATCCCGAAACTCAAGGTCCACCTTGGTACTGCCGCCGATGGAACGGACCATGCCCGGACCCGGTGCGGGGAAATGCACCTGCAGATCGCTGCCGGGCCTGACGAACAAATCTCCCGCGTAGGAACCGACGCGCAATTGCATTTTCTGCGTGCCCGTCGCATCACCGGAGAGCAACACCTTCCCATCGCCATCGATCACGCCATCGGTGAGGCGCACCATGCGCGGCGTAAGCAGGTCGGCATGGCGGTACAACAGGACACGGGCACCCACATGTGCGGGCGCGTGCACCTGCAACGTGTACGAGCCCGCCCACATGGGCAGGGTGGTCGACAACAACGCAATGGCCAGGAATGTCCTCATCCTTTCGATCTCCCCATGTCCATGGGCACCAACGCAGTAACATCCGCTTTGTTGGCAAGCAGTTCACGCACGATGGTACTGCTGATGTGCGCATGCTCCGGCGCGGAAGGCAGGAAGATGGTCTCCACCCCCCCGATGTCCCGGTTCATCAGGGCGATGCTGCGCTCCACGCCGTGGTCCGTACTGTTGCGCAACCCACGCAGGATGAAGGCGGCACCCTCGCGACGGCACAAGTCCACGGTCAGGCCTTCGAAGGCGATCACATCGATGCGCTCCTCACCGGCGAAGGTTTCCTTGATCCATGCCAGGCGTTGTTCGACCTGGAACATGGTGCGTTTGCTGTTGTTCACCCCCATGCCCACGATGATGCGCGAGAAGAGGGGAAGTGCCCTACGCACGATGGAAACATGCCCGACGGTGATCGGGTCGAAGGTGCCTGGGAACACGGCGGTGGGTGCTGTCGGCTTGCTCATGGCGGGGTGGGTGGTCCGAAGAAACTGAAGCGGATGAGACCGTACGATCGGGTGTTGCGGTAACCGGCAAGATGTGCCAGGCTCACCTTCGCATGGTGCTCCACGATCAGCAGACCCTCATCGCCGAGCATCCCCGCTTCCAGGACCAAGGTAGGAATGGCTTCGATGCCCTCCATGTGGAAGGGCGGATCGGCGAAGACGATATCGTAGCGCGCCCTGTGGTTGCGCAGGAAGCCGAGGGCATCGCCCCGCACCACGCGCCAGCCCGTTTCGTTCAACTCTTTCGCCGTGCGCTCCATGAAGGCGACCAGCTTGCGGTCCTGTTCCACGGAGAGGACCTCGGAAGCACCGCGCGACAGGAATTCCACCGACATATTGCCCGTTCCGGCGAAGAGGTCCAACACACGGATGCCATCGAGCACTTCGTTGTGTTGCAATACATTGAACAAACCTTCCTTGGCGAAATCGGTGGTGGGCCGTGCCTCCATTTCCTTGGGAGGATCGAGGCGCCGGTTGCGGTATTTGCCGCCTACGACACGCATGGGAATTGCTCCAGGGCGGCCCACCAACGGTCGGCCGGGTCTTGCTGATCGTGGCCCTGGTCGGCCCAGGGTGCCGATGCGGCCGGTCGAATATGCTCGAAGTAACGGGTGAGCAGGTCGCGTTCCAAGGCGCTGAGATGGGTGCCTCCCACGTAGAGGTCCACCGCAGCGGGTGTCGATCCACAGCGTTCCACGGCCAGCAACAGGAAGTACAACAGGTCCTGTGCGGAACGGGTGGGGTAGGCGTTGCTGAGCAGCAGATCCCCTTCCCGGGCGATGGCCACATCGGCACGTTCCACACTGCGGTGGAGCAGGACAGCCGGGCGTTCGAAACTGCGCGCCATGGCCGATCGGACCATGACGGCCTGCATGGGTAGTGCGCGGGCATTGGGGAAACGGTCCAGCACACTGCGCTCCAGCCGGTCGTCGTGCACGTAGATGCATGTGGCGCCCAGGCTGCGCACCGGTTCGTCGCGCATGGCACCGGTGGGCATGCTCCCATGCACCAAGGCCAGGTGTCGCGCTTCTGAACCGGGGGCCAGGGCACCATCGGGTACCAGGGTGCTCCATTCGGGCAGGCTCACGAACGAG
Source organism: Flavobacteriales bacterium (assembly GCA_041745875.1). Taxonomy (GTDB): domain Bacteria; phylum Bacteroidota; class Bacteroidia; order Flavobacteriales_F; family PHOS-HE28; genus PHOS-HE28. Next base: position 40,566 of record JBGTIB010000149.1, read on the forward strand.
ATGGATACCGGATGCTCCGGAAGCAGCGTATCATCAAGCGCCGCATTGCCACCAGCCCAGACCAGTGCGAGGGGCGCTCCATCCTCCAGCGCATGTACGGCCCAAGCGGAAACGCCCTGCCCGGTAAGAATTCCGAGGTGGTAGGCCCGCTCCCGTGCAGGCGCGTACCGGGATGCCAGTAAGCTCCCGCTCTCCATGGGGTTATTCCCCGCTCCAGTTGCCAGCGGTGGTGGCCTTGTCCATGCTGCCCAGCATCAACACATCGTTGGCTACCATCGGTGTGGGGTCGATCACCTGGAACACCGGTACGTTGCGACCGCTGCTGCTGATGGTGCCTGCATCGAGGAGGAAAGTTTTGTGGGGGGATACGGGCGAATAGATGAAACTGTCGGGGTTGAAGGGATAGACGCGTTTCTCCAAGGCCCGTTGGGTCATGAACAGGGAGTCAAGGGCTGGGACCATGATGGTGTCGCGCACGATCAGGCCAAGCTCGATGGCCTCCACCTCGGTGAGCGTATCGGGCACCTGTCCGATGGCCCGGATCATGGGGATGGTCCCGCTCTTCACGAACCTGCGCAGTTCCTCGGGGTTCCCTGTGTAGGCGTGGTGCGCATCGCGGTAACCCTTCTGGGCTTCACGGATGTCCTTCAACGCCTGGATCACTTTGCTGTCGTTGATCCGCTTGGCCTCATTGAACTCGATCACCTCGGCGATGGACCGGTAGTTCCGATAGGCCAGCACGACAGCCAATACCAGGAAGGCGATGCCGATGACCATGCCCGCCTGTTTGCTCAGAACGCCGAGCTGGGCCATCAGGGAAATGATGCCGGCCACCAGGGCCAGGGTGGCACCCAGCAGCACCCATACGTTCTGCCCCTGGATCAAGCCCACGATCAGCAAGGCGCCGCCTAGGATGATCAACACGACGGGGAATACATAGCTGGAGATGGTCTTCATTGGATCGTTCCGGCGCTGATTGCCGGGGCGCCCAAAAGTAATGGAACGAAGTGGCACGCGACGGACCTTCCCCGGAACGTTGCGATGGACGGTGACTTCGGGCGATGCAGCGGACCCTGGTCGCAGGGACCGGTGGCGGCCCAGAGGCGCCCGGAGGCTGTTATCCGCGTTAGCTTTCAGCCCCGCTCCATGTCCATCTCACCCGCCTTCACGGAAAAGCTGCTGCACGCGCTGGGTCACCCGCCCACCGCCGGTCAGGAACGCGCCGCCCATGCCTTGGAGCGACTGCTGTCCACCGAGAAGCCGCACGCCACACTGGTGCTGAAGGGCTATGCCGGGACGGGTAAGACAACGCTGGTCGGGGCATTGGTGCGCGTGCTCGCCTCAGAGAAACGCCCGGTGGTGCTCATGGCGCCCACGGGACGCGCCGCCAAGGTGCTCAGTGCCTACGCGCAGGCGCCGGCAAGTACCATCCATCGGCGCATCTATCGCGTCAGCGGCGACGAGGATGGCTATGGACGCATGACCGTGGCAGGGCACAAGGATGCGGGCGCGCTGTTCGTGGTGGACGAGGCCAGCATGATCGGGCGCGGTGGGGGTGAAGGTTCCTTCGGCGACCACGACCTGCTCACCGACCTGTTCAACCATGTGTTCGCGGTACCGGGCTGCAAACTCTTGTTGATCGGCGATCCGGCCCAGCTTCCACCCGTGGGCAGCCCGCACAGTCCGGCACTTGATGTGAAGGAGCTGGCTTCCCTGGGCCTCACCGCAGGCCAGCTGGAAATGACCGAAGTGGTCCGTCAGGCCGAAGCCTCCGGCATCCTGGTGAATGCCACCGACCTGAGGGCTTTACTTGCCGCTCAAGGTAAGGAGGCAGGGGCGGGGGCAATTGCTCCTGCCCCTGCCCCTGCTCCTATCCCAGCCCCTGCTCTTGCCCCCCTCCTCCCTGAATTCACCCCCTTTCCCGACGTCCACCGCATCGACGGCCACGACCTGCAGGACGCGCTGGAGACCGCTTACGGCCGCGAGGGCGCGGACGAGGTCTGTGTGATCTGCCGCAGCAACAAACGGGCATATCAGTACAGCCAGCAGGTGCGCTCACGCATCTACGATTTCGAAGAAGAACTCTGTTCGGGCGACCGCCTGATGGTGGTGAAGAACAACTATTTCTGGGCAGGGCGGAACGGCAGGGCCGAGTTGATCGCCAACGGGGAGCCCATCGAGGTGCGGCGTGTGCATGGCACCGAGGAGCGCCACGGTCTTCGCTTCGCGGACATCACCGCAAGTTGGTGGAACGGACAGGAGGAACGCGAATTGGAAGTGAAGGTGGTGCTCGATGGCCTGGCGATCGAGGCGCCCGCCATGCCCGGACCCCGCATGCGCCTGCTGGTGCAGAGCGTCCTCGATGGGATCGAGGTACGGACCAAGGCCATGCGTTCCAAGGCGCTCCGCGAGAACCCCTATGCCAATGCCTTGCAGGTGAAGTACGGATACGCGGTCACGTGCCACAAGGCGCAGGGCGGGCAGTGGAACACGGTCTTCGTGGACCAGGGCTATGTGACCGAGGAGATGATCGACACCGAGTACATCCGATGGCTGTATACCGCTGTCACACGCGCCTCGAAGAAGCTATACCTGCTCAATTTCCATCCACGTTTTTGGGGGGATGATGAATAGGATGGTGGTGTCCGTTGGCGACAGACGATGGTAAGAACCGCAGATGCACGCGGATGGACGCAGATACCGATGACTTGGTTCGAGCATCGGCTGGCAGGAAGGATGAAAAGGATCGTGCGGTCCGTCTGGCGTCGGACTGTGATTTGAACCGCAGATGGACGCGGATCAACGCAGATGTCCTTCCCTCACTGTCCGCGTTCTGCGGTGTTGGCGACGCGGCGCCATTGAAGCTTGGCGTATTTGAAGTTCAGGATCAGGCCTACAGGCTTTGAGGTGACCTTAAGGTAGTTGAGCATCCGGCCCATTTCATGATCGGTGATGCGATCGATCGTCTTAGCATCGATCACCACTTTGCCATATACGATGAGGTCGGGCACGAACGTCCCAATGTCCTCACCCTTGTATGTGACCTCAAAACGAGGCTGCTGTTCATACGGTATGCCACGCAGCCGGAATTCCACACAGAGCGCATTTTCGTAGGCCTTCTCCAGCAAACCATGACCGAGTGTATTCAACACCTCGAAGGCCGCACCGATGATCGCTTCCGTCTCTTCACCATGCGGAAATTCGTGTGTGGACATAGTTCGACAGTGTTTCAGTTCCTCTGCCGAAGTTACCCGTAAGCTCATTGCTCTTGGTCATCATCCGCGTTCATCCGCGGTGGAATGTGCGAGCGCATGCGAGTCCCGCAACGCAGAATTTCCTCCTGATCTCATCCGCGTCCATGCGTGTTGATCTGCGGTTGACAATATCGAGCGCATACGAGTCCTCAGGGATGAATTTCGTCCTGATCTCATCCGAATCCATCCGCGTTGATCTGCGGTTGACAATATCGAGCGCACGCTAGTCCTCAGGGATGAATTTCGTCCTGATCTTATCCGCGTCCATGCGTGTTGATCTGCGGTTGACAATATCGAGCACACGCTAGTCCTCAGGGAAGAATTTCGTCGTGATCTCATCCGCGTCAATCCGCGTTGATCTGCGGTTGACAATAGCGAGCGCACGCGAGCCTATATCTAAATCAGCAGTCCCTAAGCATCCAAGTTCATGAGCCGTACGCCATCGAGTGGTCCATTGCCCGCCAAACTGATGATGTGGTCCGCGCCAAGCATCCAAGTATGTACATGGTAGGCCTCCGACGCGTATTGCATGAAGGCCTCATGCCGAATGGTCATGTGGTTCACCTCACCATCAACACGCAGTACACGGAGGTCGTCCATGATGCCCACACCACTCGCTTTCAGCACGGCCTCCTTCCGCGTCCACAGTTCAAGGAAGCGACGCTTGCTGTCAGTAGATGATGCCATTCCGGTGATCTCATCCGGGGTGAAGTAGTGCTCGCTCACTCGTGCATGGTCCACCTTGCGCAACATGGTCTCAATGTCAACACCGATCTCATATCCCCTGGTGAAGGCGATCAACAGCGCATCCTTCGTATCGCTCAGGTTGAAGGACAGGTCGGTGCCTTCCACGTAGGGTTTGCCGTATGGTCCGCGTGCAATGCCGATCTCCGCGGGCTCCGATCCCAGGTAGCGACCCAGCAGGGTGCGCAGCAACGCATGCGCAATGACGAAGCGCTCCCGGTCGTGGGGGAAGCGGAAGCGGTCGGCGCGTTGTAGTTCCACTGGGTCGAGCAAGCGGGCGTACGCAGCGACACGTTCCCGGTGTGCATCCAAAGTGGTGAACCACAGTTGTGCGCCATCACTGCCGGGGCGTTGATCGCCCACAGGTACCGGGACGATCGGGTCGGGACCGCTGCAATGGATCGTCAAGGTTCTTTCCTCCGGTGGCATGGTCAACCGGCTTCCACGGCGGACCGTGCCAGTGCGTTGCGGATCCCTTCGCCCATCAGGCGGGCCAGGGTCTGCACATGCGGTTCCTTGATCATGTTGAAGTGATCGCCCGGGGAGGTGACCACGTTGAAACCACCGATGGCCAGGTCCTGCCAGCCCATGTCCGGCGGTCCGGCGGAATCCGATGCCTTGATGAACAGGATCGGCCCCTCGTATGGCTGGGGCACATAACGGTACGTGGCCTGATCATAGGAATCGATGATGTAGAAGTGCCGCAGCTTGGGCGGAAGCGCGCGTCCCCGGGCATGGTACCACTTCACCACACGGCGCAGCACGAACTTCTTCAGGGGCTCGTGCAGTTTCTGTTCGGCACGCATCACCTCGCCGAAGATGTCCGGAGAATAGGTGTCAAGCAGGGCGAGCAAGGCCACGTGGTCGCCATTGCGCGTCAGTTGCTGTGCCATCTCGTACGCGACCAATCCACCGAAGGAAAAGCCGCTGAGCAGATACGGGCCATGGGGTCGCACCACCTTCAGTTCACGGATGAAGTTCCGTGCGATATCCTCCACCTCGATATGCGGCAGGGGGTGGCCGTCCTCACCCTGGTGTGCAAAGCCATGGAAGGGCTGGTCCTCGCCGAGGTACTTGGGAATGAAATAGGTGCCTTCATCGCCATGCACACAGAACATCGGCGGCAGGTGTCCTTCACCACGGATCGTCGCCAGGTACTGCAATTCCCGGGGCTGTTCCTCCACCTTCAACATGGCGGCGAGCAGGGCCACCGTGGGTGCCTGGAAGAAGGCGTTCAAGGCGAGCTTGCGTCCCAATTGTCGCTCCACCTGGGCCAGCATCCGGATCCCGATCATCGAATGGCCGCCGAGGTCGAAGAAGTTGTCGTGTACGCCGAGGTCCTGCACACCCAGTGCCTCCGACCAGATCGCGGCCAGGGTCTTTTCCGTGGCATCGCGTGGCGCCACATGTTGCGCACGCATGCGGGAACTGCGCAGCTCTGGTGCCGGGAGCGTCTTGCGGTCCACCTTGCCATTGGCTGTCAGCGTAAATGCTTCCATCACCACGAACGCAGTGGGCACCATGTGCTCCGGAAGTTTTCCGTGCAGGTGATCGCGCACTTGCTCGACAAGGGCTTCTCGCGCATCGGTATCCTTGGGGTCGAGCGGCTGTTGCGGCACCACGTAGCAGGCCAGCTGCTTCTCGCCGGGCATGTCGCTGCGCACCACCACCACCTTGTCCTTCACTCCGGGCAGGTCGTTCAGGGCGTTCTCGATCTCTCCCAGCTCGATCCGGAACCCGCGGATCTTCACCTGATCGTCCGTGCGGCCGATGAACTCGATGGTGCCATCGGGTAGCCAGCGCACCAGATCGCCGGTGCGGTAGAGCATGGCGCCCTCGCGCCCACTGAAAGTGTCAGGAACGAAGCGCTCGGCGCTCAACTCATCGCGCTTCCAATAGCCTTTCGCCACCCCATCTCCTCCGGCATACAGTTCACCCTTGCCCCCGATCGCCACGGGATTCCCTTGGGGATCCAGGATATGAACGGTGGTGTTGTTGATCGGCCGTCCGATGGGTACGCTGCCCTTGATGGCATCGGCATCATCGATGGCATGGCAGCAGGTGAAGGTTGTGTTCTCCGTGGGGCCGTAGCCATTGATCAGCACGCCGGGGCCCAACACGCGCAGGGCTTTCTTCACGTGCGGCACGCTCAGCACATCGCCACCGGTGAGGATATGCTTCAAGCCGCGCAGGCGATCCACATGTTCGTCCACCATCAGGTTGAAGAGGCCCACGGTGAACCACACCGTGGTCACATCGTGCTTCTTGATCGTTTCGAGGATCTCCACCAGCGTGGGCTTCTGCTGTGCCTGCAGCACAAGCCTGCCGCCATTGAGCAGCGCGCCCCAGATCTCCAACGTGGAGGCGTCGAACGAGATGTTGGAGAGCTGGAGGAAGCAGAGCTCCGGGCCGAAGGGAAGGAAATTCTGTTCTCGCACCAGCCGTACGATCGCCCGGTGCGGCACCACCACGCCCTTGGGTTTGCCGGTACTGCCAGAGGTGTACATGATGTAGGCCGCATCCCCTCCATGCCCAAGAGCAGCAGATGTGGTACCACCTGAACGCGGGAACTCATCTGCGAAGAGCAGTCGCGCGCCATGCTTTGGCAACGCATCCTTCAGGTGTCGTTGGGCCAGCAGCAACTCCACGTTCGTATCCTCGAACATGAAGGCCAGACGATCGGTCGGGTAGGAGGGATCGAAGGGTACGAACGATGCCCCGCAGCGCAGGATGGCCAGCATGGCCGTCACCATGTCGGCACTGCGGTCCATGCACAGGCCCACGGGATCACCGGGCTTCACACCCTGCTGCATCAGATGTGCGGCAAGTGCATGCACGCGTTGCTGCAGGGCGCGATAGCTCAGTTCCTCTTCGCCCATCACCAGCGCAATGCGATCGCCATACTGCCCGACGATCGTATCGAACAACTGTCCGATCCCCGCATCACGTGGGTAGGCGGGCGCATGACCGGTCCATTCGGCGGGCGGCGATCCGGAAACACCGAGCGCCGCATCGCCGACCAGTTCACCGATGGAAGCGGAAGGTTGCGCGCAGACACGGTCGATCAACGCGGCGAACTGGTCCATCCAACCGCGCACGGTGGCCTCATCGAAGAGTTCCGTGTTGTAGCTCCACTCCAGGGTCAACCCATCCTCGTTGCCGGTGGCGTTGAGGAACAGTTCGAAGTTCTCGTAAGCGCGCGGGTTGCTGATGAAGCGGTGCTTGATCCCCGCGAAGGCCACGCCATCGTCCATGTTCATGTCGATGTTGAACACGACGGGGCACAGCGGGATGCGACCGGGTTCGCGGGGCACATTGAGTTTGCGCACCAGCGTCCCGAAAGTGTACTTCTGGTTGTCGAAGGCGTCGAGCACTGCGGTTCGGCGGGCCTTCAGGTGCTCGATGAAGGGCATGTCCTCATCGATGCGGCTGCGCAGGGCGAGCAGGTTCACGCAGTGGCCGACCAGGTCCTTCATGCCGTAGTCGCTCTGCCCGGCGGCGGGGAGGCCCACGCACAGGTCGCTGTCGCCGGTGAGCTTGTGGATCAGCACCTCGAAGCTGGTGAGCAGCGTGGTGACGAAGCTCGCGCCACTGCGGGTGGCGGTCTCGCGCAGGCGGCGCACCAGGGCGGCGTCCATCTCCAGGTCCAGGCGATGGCCCTTGAAGCTTTTCTGCTTCGGACGCGCACGATCGGTGGGCAGGTCCACGCGCGGCACGGTGCCTTTGAACAGCGTGAGCCAGTAGTCCTCCACCTGTTGGTGCTCGGGGCTCTTCGCGAAGTCGATCTGTGCGATGGCGTAGTCGCTGAAGCGGAACACTTCCGGCAGCACCGGCGCGCGGCCTTCCTGCAACGCACTGTACAGGCGGCTCACATCGGCCATGATGATGCCCAGGCTCCAGCCGTCCACGATCACATGGTGACCGCTCAAACGCAGCAGGTGCGTGTCGTTGCCGGTCTTGATCAGCTGCACGCGGAACAGCGGTCCGGTCAGCAGGTCGAAGGGCAGCGTCATGTCGCGCTCCGCGATGGTCTGCAGCTCCTTGGCGCGTTCGGCATCGCTCTTTCCGCTCAGGTCGGTGAAGGTGAAGGGCACCTCCATCGTTTCCTGCACGATCACGCGCATGCCATCGGCACTGATCACGCTGCGCAGGCCTTCGTGGCGCTCCACCAATTGGCGGATGCTACGCTCCATCAGCGCGGCATCCACGGCGCCAACGAGTTCCAACGAAACGGATTCGATGTAGGCACAGCTGGCCTCCACACCCATCTGCGACGCCACCCACACCTCGCGCTGGGCTTCGGTGCTGGGTGCGGTGCGCTCGATGGCCGGACCCGCGAAGGGGTCGAAGTCCACCGGCTGGAACTTGGTCTCGGGGATGAATTTTTCCATTGCCTGCTATGCCTATTCAGTACTTATTCGATCGCGCTGATACGCTCTTTTCATGCTTTGCGTTCGGCTATCCCACATCCACGCTCAGGTTCAGTCGCCCGCCAAAACCTTCGCGTATGATGCGCATCAATGTGGAGAGGCGGATGTCGCTGGCGTTGTTCTCGATGCGCGAGATGTAGTTCTTGGTGGTGCCGCACTTCTCAGCCAGTTGTTCCTGGGTGAGGCCCTGTTCCTTGCGCAGTTCCTGGATCATCACGCCCAGCTTGAAGGCCTCGAACTCCTCCTCGTAGCGCTCACGTGCGGCCGTGCCCCGCTTGCCGTACTGGGCATCCAGGTGGTCCGTGAAGGAGCTGAGCTTATCGGCCTTCTTTTTCATCGAAGTAACGTTGCTTGAGTTTCTCTGCCAGTATGAACTCGTTCTTCTTTCAGTGAAACTGTCGGCCTTCGCGACCGAAGCAAAGTTACCGGGTCAGGTAACATGGGGTTCGTCCGGGTCGATCGCGCACGGTAGCCCGGAAACCGAGTTGGCCGGACCCGCAAAGGGGTCGAAGTCCACGGGCTGGAACGTGGTCTCTGTGATGAATTTTTCCATGAGATGATTTCCTGTGCTGCTTACTTCAAGGGACGGCGCAAGTGGAAGACATATGTGTTTGTATTGTGCATTGAAGTCTGATATAGTTCCCAGCCCATTTCGGACAACTCCCTGCATTTCACCAATGCTGGAGATAAGTCATACTCGGAATCCTTTTTGCCTGATTTTGGCGTAACCTCCTCCTTATACTCTCCAGTATCAGTCGATATGCGCATCAAGCGGGTTGTGCTATAATACATAATTGTCATCTGTTCGTAACGTTCCTGCGCATTGGCCGCTAATGCACTGGTGGTGACGAAGAGCACGACTACTAAGGATTTGATCGGATTCATGGCAGTGGGTTTTGGTCTTGGGTTGTTCAGGCTTCTTCCGTCACAAGCATCATGTACTTCCCTTCCCGCTCCGGATCCGGCACGAACCACGCGGGTTCACCTTCCGGCGTACGGCCCAGTCGCGCCCCGGACACCGGCGCTTCCTCCGCACGTTCGATGCGCTCGTATGGCTTCCGGGCGTGGCCGTTCAGCGTGCTGTTCACCACCTGGATGGGGTAGGTATGCTCCGGCATGAAGCCACTTTCGCGCAGCTCCTGGCAGGTCTTTTCCACCGTGGCGATGATGAACTCGATGTCCGCCGCCGTGTGGGCCGTGGTAATGAAGTGCGGGAAGTCCAGCACGTGTACCCCGTGGTAGCGCATCAGCATGAAGAAGAGCTCGGTGTAGGTGACGCCCTCGTCGTACTTGGTCTTGAAGGCGCTGCCGAAATTCACCCAGCGGTAGGGGAGCTGGTACTGGTCGAAGAGGCCGTTCACGCGCGCCACCATGTCCTCGGTCACGGTGTTGAGACGCTCCTGCAATGCGGGGCCTTCGTCCTTCATGTGTAGCAGCGCGGCCTTCATGGCGGCCAACGTCAAGGGGTGGCGCACAAAGGTGCCGGCGAAGTAGGTGACACCCGCGGGCGGTACGCTGTCATCACCGAACTGCCAGTGGCCACCGTCGAGGGCGTCCATCCATTCGCTCTTGCCGATCATGGCGCCCACGGGCATGCCGCCGCCGATCACCTTGCCGTAGGTGCCGATGTCGGCCTGGATGCCGAAGAGCGCCTGCGTGCCGTTG
>JBGTIB010000150.1:0-29750 GCA_041745875.1 Flavobacteriales bacterium
AAGGAGTCAAAGAAGGAGAAGAAAGAGGAGAAAAGCGAAAAGGAAGAGAGGGATGAGAAGGAAGGGAAGGGGGAGAATGATGATAAGGTGAAGAAGAAGGAAAGTGCACCTGTTCCGGCTGCCGCCTCGAGATCACCATCCGTACGGCCATTGTTCGGTGCTGCGCCCGCTGCGGTGTCCGCGCATGCAGGTAGTAACGGCCGTATTACTGCCAGCCCGCTGGCAAGGCGTTTGGCCGAAGAGAAAGGCATTGAACTGGAGCGTGTGCACGGCTCGGGTCCTGAAGGGCGCATCACCAAGCGCGACATCGAAGAATTCTCCGGGGGCACCGGGTCCTACAACGTGCCACAGGTGGAGCGCTTCGAAGAAGTTGCCGTGAGCCAGATGCGCAAGACCATCGCGCGCCGCCTCGCCGAAAGCAAGTTCAGTGCACCACATTTCTACCTCACTCTCGAGATCGCCATGGAGCGCGCCATGCAGGTGCGTGAGGCGATCAACAAGCAGATCGAACCCGAGAAGATCTCCTACAACGACCTGGTCATCAAGGCCGCTGCCATCGCCTTGAAACAGCACCCCAAGGTGAACAGTGCCTGGCTGGGCGATCGTATCCGTTACAACGAACACGTGCACATCGGTGTGGCCGTGGCGGTGGAGGAAGGCCTGCTGGTGCCCGTGGTCCGCTTCGCCGATGGCAAGCCCTTGCGCACCATCGGCAGCGAGGTGCGCGACTTCGCGAAAAAGGCCAAGAACAAGAAGCTACAGCCTGAGGATTGGGAGGGCAACACCTTTACCATTTCCAACCTGGGTATGTACGGCATCGAGGAGTTCACAGCGATCATCAACCCGCCTGATGCCTGTATCCTGGCCGTGGGTGGCATCAACGAAAAGCCCGTGGTGCGCAACGGTCAGATCGTGCCCGGCCATACCATGAAGGTGACCCTGAGCTGCGACCACCGCGTGGTGGACGGCGTTACCGGTGCCGAGTTCCTCAACACCTTCAAGGCCCTGATGGAGGAGCCGGCGCTGATGTTGGGGGTGGGGGCGATCTGAGGTAGTGGTCCCTGTAGGCGGACCTTACAGATGCGGCCATTTGCATCTATTCCATGCGTGATCGGAAATCTTTAGATTGGTGGATCAAATCCCCCTCTCATGAGGCCCATCCTCCATGCCCTGCTCCTGATCATCCTGTGTTCGGCTTGCAAGAAGGAGGAGCCGCCTACACCACCGCCGGCTGAACCGGGCGTGGCGATCTGGACCCCAACCTTTTCTTATACACGCAGCGGCCAGAACTTCCAGCAGACCGTGCCCGGCTGGACTTTCAGTTCCGAGTCGACGCTACAGGAGTACAATGGCGTGGAATACCACCATGGTTTGCAAGAAGCCGTCATCACGAATTCAGCGGATCCCCTGGAACAATGGCGTATCGGGTTCGTGGGAACGTTCGTTACGCCCGGCGGAGCGCTCCCCACCCAAACAGCCATGGGTGGAATGGCCTATGTGAACACCTATTTCTTCGGTCGTTTTTTGTGGAATTAGACCGACTCCCTCTACACGGTGAGTGAAGGTGTGCGTGTGGAGTACACCGATGCCGATGGCGTGGTATGGTCCAGTGACCGTGTCCCGGGTACCAATGGCGGGAGTTTCGCCATCACGGAGGTGGTGGCCACCGGTGTGTCCAGCGGAACAGCGCGACAGGTGAAGATCTCCTTCTCCTGTGCCATGCGCAATGACGACGGACAGACCTTCGGTTTGGTGAACGGTTCCTACACAGGACCGATCGTGGTGTTGTGAGCGGTGGGGTGGTGCCGATCGCTTCCGAATGGCGGTGCTTGCAAGGGGCTTTCTCCGTGTACGAACGAACATGCGTGGTTACGCACTACCTGTGCGCAACCCAGGCACTTTGCTCAACTCCTCCAGCACCTTTGTCTCACCGCGCTGCAATTCTTTTACACCGGCCTGCCGCAAGCGCTCGCGCACCGCACCGCCACCTTTCCACTTCTCGAGATCGGCGAGCAGCACATGGACGTCGTGCCAGTTGCCCAGGTTCTGCTGCACCACGGCAAGCCGTTCCATCAGTTCCTTCTGTCGCACGTACAGGGCTTCCGCATCGGCCATCACGCGTAGCGTGTGCCAGGCGTTCTTGATATGCTTCCGTACGTCGTGCAGTGCGACGGCAGGCTCCCCAGCGCGCAGAGCCCGGCCAGCCTCCTTCAACTGTACATCGATGTAGTTCCGTGCGCCCTGGCGCTCGCGCGTGCGGACCAGGCCATCGGTCACCTGTTCGATATAGCTCCCAAGTCGTTCCATGTCCCGGTCCTTCAAGCTGGCCAGCACCTTGTCCAGATCCCTGGCTGCTTTGTTCGACCGATTCGTTAAATGGTCTCGATAGGTCTTGCGATCCCGGGCGGAGACGCCAGCGAGTTTGTCGACCAGCCGGACCGATACCTGCACTTCGCGCTGTCTGCCCGCCGCATGGAACAGTGCTTTCAATCGGCCATGTGCGCCCTTGGGCGGGGTAGCAGCATCGGGTACCATAGCACGGATCATACGGAACAGGGAACGAAGTTTCTTAGTCCGGATGCGCAGACGATGGATCCTCCGCTCTGTGCTACGCTTGCGAAGTCGCGCCAGGGCCACCCCGAAGTGCTCCAGCAATTCCTGTCCTTGTTCCGCAAGCAACGATGACATGTATGGCAAAGTAGTCCGCTCGTGTGAACCGTACGTTAACGATCGTCAAGTGCACCTTATCAAATACCCTGTGCGCACCCTCCGTAATTTCCCCGCCTGCATGCCCGATGTTCTCGAAACCCCGATCGAATACCTCAAGGGCGTTGGGCCGTTGCGGGGCGAGTTGCTGCGTAAGGAATTGGGCATCGCCACCTTCGTCGACCTTCTGCAGCATTACCCTTTTCGTTATGTGGACCGCAGCCGCTTCCACCGCGTGGCGGAACTGAACGAGGAAATGCCCCAGGCACAGCTGAAGGGTGTGCTGGGCCCGTTACGCACAATGGGTGAGAAGCAGGCACGCCGCCTGACGGCCACGCTCACCGATGCAAGCGGAACCGTGGAACTGGTGTGGTTCAAGGGGGTCCGTTGGCTGCAACAGTCGCTGCGGCCGGGCCAGGAGTACATCCTCTTCGGCAAGCCCACCGCCTTCAAGGGTCGGGTGAATTTCGCCCATCCGGAGTTGGAACTGGCTGCCACTTGGGAACAAGGACTCGACGCTACGCTGCAGCCGGTTTACAGCACCACGGAGAAGCTCACGGCAAAGGGACTTGGCAGCCGGGCGATCTGGAACCTGCAGAAGAACTTGTTGCTCTCCGTGGCCGGACAGTTGCCGGAATGCCTGAGCCGTGAACTCGTCGAATGGTCGGGTGGCATGCCACGCGATGAAGCCATCCGCCAGGTGCATGCACCGCAGGATCAGGCCAGGCTCGAGGTGGCCGTCCGGCGCCTGAAGTTCGAGGAATTATTCTTCATACAGATGCACCTGCTCAAACAGAAACTGTTGATGCAGCAGAGCCTCAAGGGCTACGTGTTCACACAGGTCGGTGGGCACTTCAACACCTTCTATCGCGATCATTTGCCCTTCGAACTCACCGGAGCACAAAAGCGCGTGGTGAAGGAGATCCGAAAGGACATGGGCACCGGGCGCCAGATGAACCGGCTTGTGCAGGGCGATGTGGGCAGTGGCAAGACACTGGTCGGTTTGTTGTGCATGTTGATCGCGCTGGACAACGGTTTCCAAAGTGCACTGATGGCACCCACCGAGATCCTGGCACAGCAGCACCACGCCACACTCGGTCGCTTTCTGGAGGGCATGCCAGTGGAGGTGCGGCTGCTCACCGGCAGCACCAAGGCCGCGGCACGGAGGAGCATCCTTGCCGCGTTGAAAGCTGGTGAGGTGCACATCGTCGTGGGCACACACGCCTTGCTCGAGGATCGTGTGCAGTTCAACAAGCTCGGACTGGTCGTGATCGATGAGCAACACCGTTTCGGGGTGGCCCAACGTGCCCGCCTGTGGACCAAGAGCGAGATGCCGCCCCATGTTCTGGTGATGACCGCCACGCCTATTCCGCGCACCCTGGCCATGACCCTCTACGGCGATCTGGACACCAGCGTGATCGACGAACTGCCACCGGGCCGCAAGCCGATCCGTACCGTACATCGCTTCGACTCGGCCCGCAACGCAGTGTTCGCTTTTCTGGAGGAGGAGATCGCGAAGGGAAGACAGATCTACGTGGTATATCCGTTGATCGAGGAGAGCGAGACCCTCGACCTGAAGGATGTGATGGACGGCTTCGAAAGCTTGACCCGGCGTTTTCCACTGCCCAAGTATGCGGTGGGCATCGTGCACGGACGCATGGACCAGGCCACCAAGGACTACGAGATGGCCCGCTTCAAGAAGGGCGAGACGGATGTGCTGGTGGCCACCACGGTGATCGAGGTGGGCGTGGATGTGCCCAATGCCAGCGTGATGGTGATCGAGAACGCCGAGCGCTTCGGACTGTCCCAACTGCATCAGTTGCGCGGTCGCGTCGGGCGCGGTGCGGAGCAGAGCTTCTGCATCCTGATGACCGGTGACAAGCTCGGCAACGACGCACGCGAACGCGTCGCCACCATGGTGCGCACCAACGATGGTTTCGAGATCGCCGAGGTCGACCTGCGCCTGCGCGGACCGGGTGATCTGATGGGTACACAGCAAAGTGGCATACCGGACCTGCACATCGCCGACCTGGTGCAGGACGTGGATCTGCTGCAACTGGCCCGGCAGGCCGCCATGCGGATCCTGGACAGTGATCCCGAGCTTGTCGAACCAGCGCACGCACCCATCGCCGGTGCCCTCCGCGATCGTATGCGCGACAAGACCTTGTGGGGTCGGATCAGCTGAACGACGGACAGCAGTGCCGCACCTTCAGCAGGTGCAGATCATGTGTTCAGCGCAGCCTTGCGGCGGATCTCCTCGGGGTCCAGCACATGCGCGAGGCAGCCTGATACGATGAAGAACTGGGCCATTCCGTAGGTGAGCATTACGGACCAGCTCGCGTGTCCCACGGGGTTGATGAAGCGGTTGTAGGCCAGGATGCTGTCCGAGGTGATGAACAGCAGGGCCCCGGCGAATACCAGATAGAAGCTGGTGGGGAAGGTGCGCCCGAAGCGGAAGGAAGCGCCGATCCCCATCAGCGTGATGGCGATGATGTAGATCAGTACCGGCACTTCGATCAGATCTTCCACTTTGGGAAGAAGCGCCAGGGCGAAGAAGAAACCATAGCCGATCAGCACCGCTGTGAGCAGCAGCGAGATGATGTAGCCCTGGCCACTGTCCGCATCAGCGACGTTCTGCCCGAAGGCGAAGGTGTAGCACAGTTGTGCCACCAGGAACGCACCCAGGCCCATGAGGAAGTTGAACTGGTCGATGTGGACGAACATCATTGCGACATCACCGAGCAGGGAGAAGAACAGGCCAGCCTGGATCAGCAACGTGAAGCGATCTCCCACGCGTCGGCTGTTGAAATAGAACCAACTCGAAAGGATGATCATCAGCGCCGGTTTGCAGACGTACACCAGCACGTGCAGGTCCATCACCTCACCGATGATCGTGCCCAGCAGGGCCAGACCATAGGCCGTGCCGTTCACAGCTGTGTTCTTGCGGATATCCATCCTGTATCGGAACACGCCTTCGATGCGTGGACCGGAGCGGGGGCCAAGATAGCAAGGTGACTACAGGCTGCTGCGGACCTCTCCGTGTACCGGAACCTCCTCGTGCACCGGTGCCACCTGTCGTGCGGCCCACCAAAGGCCCAACAAGGATCCAGCGGCGACCACCGTACCGATCACCATGGACCACATGCCGGGCAGCAGGTCCGTGCTCAGCAGTAAAAGGGCGCCCAACACCAGGATGCGCGCCACCTCCACGCCGATCACCCAGCGCCGTCCTCCTTCCAGCATCAGTCCCATGTCCATCACCCACAGGACGATCAAGCCCGCCATCCCCCACATGCGCAAGGCGCCCAGGTCGGCCTGCCGGAAGAGGAAGAAGGTGGTGATCGCCAGCAGCAGGATGAACTGCGCCACCACGTAGGCGGTCACCGCCGCCGGGGCCTCGGTGTCGAACTTCCGGTACGTGTCTCGGTCCGTCTGCGTGGCGCCTTCGAAACCACCGAGCTCAGCGGGTTTCCAACCGGGCGGTTTCAGGAACACCCGGATCTTGTCCGGCCAGCGCGAGGACTTTTTCGCAAGGGCGAACAGGTCCTGGTAGTAGTGGAAGTTGGCCTTCAAGGGGTCCCATGTGTTCAACGGTGTCGTGATCCCGTAGATCGGTTCCTCCTCCTCCTGCTGGAAAGTGCCGAAAAGCTTGTCCCAGATGATCAAGGTCCCGGCGTGGTTCCGGTCGATGTACTTGGGATCGCTGCCGTGGTGTACGCGGTGGTGGCTGGGCGTGTTGAAGAGCCACTCCAATGGGCCAAGTGTTTTCACGGCCTTGGTGTGGATCCAGAACTGGTTCAGCGTTACGAAGGCGCCCACCGTGACGATGGTGAGCGGATGCACGCCCAGCAGCGCCACCGGTATGTAGAACCAGAAGCTGAACAGTCCCTGCCACCAGCTCTGGCGCAAGGCCACGCTCAGGTTGTACTCCTCGCTTTGGTGGTGTACGATGTGTGCCGCCCACAGGAAGTTCACCTCGTGGCTCAGCCGGTGGAACCAGTAGTAGAGCAGGTCGATCAGCAGGAAGGTCGCGATCCACGTGAGCACCGAGTTCTCCACCGTAAAAAAACGCCAGTTGTCGTACACAGCCAGATACACAGCGAAGATCCCCGCCTTGGTGAAGGCCCCGACGATCTGCGAGCCGATGCCGCAGCCCATGTTCGCCACGAAATCGTTGAAGCGGTAGACCTTGCGACCGCTCCATGCGCTCCACGCCAGTTCCATACCCATCAGAAGGAAGAAGAGCGGTATGGCCAGCGCGATGTAGTCCATGGGGCTTGTGCGAAGTTATCCCTTGAGCAGCCAGGGTAACCGATCAGCGAGTTAGCGGGTGCAATGGGGATCCATTAGAAAAGGTAGTAACCGAACATGACGAGGTTAAAGCGTCACTTCTTAAAGATCCATTGATCTTCAGCCAGTTACCCCCCCCCCCCCCCTTGTTCCTGCCCGAGCTGCGTATCAGGTTCTCCAGCAGATCGGTAACACGGGCAAGCAGATCCACTGCCTTGCTGCGCCAGGCGCGTTCAGTGCGCTCTTCTTCGGAGAGTACTTTCTGATCGATAGTGTGGAAGTGTACCACATGCGGCCCGGGTACGTTTTCCGGCTCCTCCTCTTCGGACCGCATCCAAGCCCAGGCGTCCACGCCGAATTCCTTGCTGATGCGCTCCACCATATATGGCGGCGGCTGCTCCTTGTGTTCCAATCGGCAGTAAGTGCTTCGCTCCATGCTCAAGCGGTTGGCCATGGCCTGCTGGGTGAGGCCTAGGCGGGAACGGAGCGCTTTGAGTTCTTCGCTGAACATGGTGACGGACGATCACTTCATGTGGAACTGCAAGTGTGACCAAATTAGCACATTGCTGCACATCCCATGCACATGACTTAGTATCAGTTGCTTGAAGTATTCGGATGTGCAGTAAATGCACAAGATGTGCAGAAACTGCATCAAGAATGCGCACCATGTGCAAGTTCTGCTATAGGATGTGCAGGAACGGTTGCGAAAGGTTTGGGGACGGCGATTTTGCCGTAATCCAATACTGCCTGGTCATGAAAGAACCCATCAACGTACTCACGAGGCCAACGGTGCTTGCGATAGCCTTGGCCCATTGTATCGCTCTATGTGGCCAGGACCCCATCTGGTCATCTGGTCCCCATACGATCAGTTTTCCCCAAGAACCTGGAGGAGCGATCACAACGATGCCTCTACCCACTTCGAATGATCCGGACATTCCTGATGTTTACGAGTACCAAGGAGTGACCGCCCAGCGATCGCAGAATTTGCAAAGCGACGAGGCTGGCAACGTGCTTTTTTTCATCGTTGATGGGAATGTCTACAACGCCGATGGCTTGCTCATCGCTGATGCAGCGGTCGATGCAGCGGATAGGAACTGTCATGTATGTGTTCATCCTGGAGATGAAGTGCATATCGTCCCGGTCCCGGGCAGTTGCTCGCGCTTCTACGTACTGTCGTTGTTCATACAAACGGGGATAACCCCAGTAAGAAGCACGATCCGCATTGGCATTCTCGACATGACCCTCGATTCGGATATTCCTGCCTATGCCAATGCGTGTGTGCCAGCGAAGGGTCGATTCATGAACTGGTACGAACTCTATGATGAACAACTCCTCGGTGACGCTACGGGGTGGACACCCACGCCGGTCGAAGGCGAACTCGCGCCCGATCTGACCTTGGCCTACCTGCTCGATGGTGTTGTTGACACATTTGATCCACCCATGGTGATCAGGGGTACCACGGTGGCATTGAATGACCAAGGACAGGTCGTTCTTGCCATTAGGAATGCTTTACGCTTGTTCATGTTCTTTCTCGATGACAACGGCATCAGGCGGTCCGTGGGACCGGGGATAGCGGGTTCGTTCCCTATGGAGTGGGAGGCACCCGGGGGCGATCCTACTCCCCTGAATACTGTCGAAGACGATGACCAGTCAGTGCGCGGTCAAATGATCGCAAGGCGCTCTGGCAATTTGTTACAGGTGGCGCACTCCAGTTATGCGGGTCCCGTGCCCTCCTATCCATTGCATGGGTTGGCCATTACTTACTGGAGATTCCAACTCACCGGCACAGGGTCGTCCATGCAGGTCACGTTCACCATGGTCCCTGACGACCAGTTGGATCCGAATCCCAAGCGATTCGCACTGGATACCTATCCGGCATTCGAGGCTGCCATGGACTACTTGGACCAACCTATTCTGCGCCCTGCGGTCAGTGGTCTCCAATTCTCACCCGACGGCACCAAGATCTACTTCGTCAAGTCGAACAACTTTGGTTACTGGTATCCTTTCGGTAGTGGTCCTCTGGGGGTCAACGAGGTCCTTTCGACATTCGGGTACATCATTCCGGATTGGACCACCGCGGACATCCCGGCACCGTATTACCACTACCTGGCCATCGATACGCCTGAAGAGACCAGGAAGCTCGCCGATACGCAACTGTTCAGCAATGTTGGTCCAGATGGGACGGGTAGTGCGCTCTACCTGCTATCGGCCGAGTTCGACGGGGTGGATGACGTGGACCAATGGTTGAGCGTCTTCACTGACCCGAACAATCCCGATCCGGCCAACTTCGACATGCGACACCTGCTGGTCAATCCCATTGCCATGCGCACGGACGATGCCCCTCCGGAGTTCCGATTGCTCAACCAACGGACCATCGGCAGTACCCAGGTCACCTACATGCAGCAACCGTTCTGTTGCGAAGAAGTTGTTCTCATGCGTGACCGCAGCACCACCATCACCGAGGACAATTGCGACCTGTTCTGGGAACCCGGCAACAATGATTTCTGGGATACCGATCAGCCAGTGTACATCGCCACCGATCTTCGTATCGCCGAAGGCGCCCATGTCACTGCTGAAAACATGGAGTTCCGTTTTGGGGAAAATGCAGTTCTGGTCATAGAGCCTGGCGCCTCCCTCAAATGCACCAATTGCCTCTTCACCAATGCCTGCGAGGATACCCGTTGGAAGGGCATCGAGTTGTACGGCACATTCTGGGAGAACCAATTCGGAGGTACCAATCCGGCGCACCAAGGGAAATTGGTTCTGCGTGGAAGCACCGTGGAGAATGCTGTCACTGGAGTATATGTGGGCGGGCCCCCACCATTCATGTTCATTGGCTCTGGAGGTGTCTTGCAGACCAGTCGGGCGTGGGTGACCGAAGACGATGAATTCGGAGTACCCATCTCCTTTTGGAAACCTACCACCATTCGCAATTGCCGCCAAGGTGTGCGCTTTCTGCATTACCAGAACCATGTGCCAGGCGGATCAACGTGGCGCAATTTGAGCGAATTCAATGATTGTGTGTTCACTGTGAACGATCAGTATCCAGTGGAATACGATTTTCAGCATCACGTGCGCATGCATCATGTGGATGGTATCAACTTCCGGGCTTGTACGTTCGAGAACACACTACTCGACGCTTTCTTCGCGGAGACAGGCGATCACCCTGGCAGCCAATATCTAGGCCATGGCATCTACAGCCTCGACGCGCACTACACCATAGGGGGTTCCTGCAATGTCCCTTGGCCTCAAGGACCCATCCCCTGCCCTGACAATGAAATGCGCTTCAGCCACTTCATCGGCCTGGACCACGGCATACACGCTCTCCAAGGAGTCACGAAACGCAGCTTCCATGCGAACCGGGTACGCTTCACCAACAACATTGCCGGTGTCTTCGCCAGTGGTGTAGTAGGTTATTCGGTGGTGAACAGCAGGTTTTCTATAGGAGGCAGAAATGTAGTTCTGACCAATTCCTTAGAGGATCCGCTATGGGACCAGCGCCACCGCGGCCTCTTCTCCACCGAGAGTTCCGGCATGATCGTGGATGACAACCACTTGGAATTGGATCCCACCGCAGCCCCTGGTCGGCTGGCCGAAGGGATCGTGATCGGATACAACCGCGACAACAACGATATGGTATTCCGCAACACCGCCGTCGGGCTGGAGCGCGGCTTTATCGGTGAAGGCGTGTGCGCCGATGAGGTGAACAAACCCATGGTCGGTTTGCACTTCCAGTGCAATACCAATCAGGGGAACGAGACGAACATCCGGAGTAGGATTGTCCCGGACCCCGAAGCATCGCCTACCATCCAGACTATCCGCACCAATCAGGGGCGTCACGCCCGGGTGGCCGATAACGAGTTCGATCAAGATCCAGCAGGCATGGACTTCGTGAACGACGGCTGGCAGTACAACGTGATCGCCTACCACTGGGCAACACCGGATGTCCCCTTCAAACCCATGCTCATATCGCAGGGTGTGGCCGTTACCGGCACTGGTAATACTGGACTACCACTTGTCCGGCCTGAAGGCAACTGCGCCAATCGAAAACTTCCCTTGATCTCGTTACCCGATGAGGTGAAGGTCCACCAGCTGAGGACTACCCTCACCACTGAGAAATCGATCTATGGCAACAACCGTTACCTGTACGACCAGTTGATCGATGGAGGCAACACCGACGAGGTGGTGCAGGAGATCATGGACAGCTGGCCACAGGATGCCTGGGACCTTCGCGATTATCTGCTTTCACGTAGCCCTTACTTGAGCGTGGAAGTGTTGCAGGCTGCCATGGATCGTCCTGGATTTCCGTCGGCAATGAAGGCCGAAGTGTGCATCGCGAATCCGGATGCCACACAACGCGATGGTTTCATTCGTTGGTTGGAAACGGAATGCCTGTACCCGTTGGGTGAGAGTCTGGTTGCCAGCATCTTGGCCAGTTGGGATACGCGCACTTATCGCACGGCGCTGGAGAATACATTGGCTCATCACCATGCTGAAATGACCCAGGCCGCCAACCTGTTGCTCGAACACTTCAGCTTGGACAGCACTCATTTCCCGGTGGACAGTATGCGCATCGTGTTGCAGGAGATCCGCACCACCGCCGCGCGCTATGCCGAGGCCATGCTGCTGATGGAGCAGGGTCACTTCCCGGCAGCAATCGCGCTGGTACAGGCGATCCCGCAGGAACACCCACGTCTTCGCCCCGGTCAGCTTACCGAACGGGACCGTATGCTGGCCATGATCGCATTCCACGAAACGCTTGAGGGCACCGGGCGCACCTTGGCCGAGTTGGAGGTCGCTGAAGTAGACCAGTTGGAAGCCATGATCGGTGGGGCCTACGACCGGCCCGCCACCTGGATGCAGAACGTGCTGTGCTTTCTATACGATCGCTGTCGCACGCCCATGACCGGTGGTGATGGTGAAGCTCCCAAGGCACTGATGCATCAGTGGAGCGACAGTTCGATGAGCCCCGGGTCGTTTTTGAAAGTTCAACCCAACCCGGCGATCAATTGGGCGGCCATGAACTACGACTTGCAAGCTGAGGCAATTAGCGCATTGATCATCGTACGCGACGCCTTGGGCAGGCCGGTGGAACAATTTACCTTGGGTGGACGACAGAGCCAGGTGGTGCTGGACACGCGACCACTGGCTAAAGGCCTCTATATGGTGGAACTCCAGAACGGTGGTCGTATCTTGCAAGTGGAGAAGCTGATGGTTGAATGATCCATTGCCGGCACAAAGGACCAATGACCATGGTGGTGGCCGCACTGGCCACCACCATGGCCTTGGCCCAACAACCTTTTGATCTTGACTTGGACTTCGGAACGAACCTGCTGACGTCCGGTGTTGTGGGCGGCCAGTACGTCAACGACTTGATCGCGCTTCCCAACGAACAAGTCTTGGTTTCAGGAAGGCTGGTATTTTTCGGAGATGATCCCTTTATACCCAGACTGGGTGCACGGTTGCATGCGGATGGTACCCGCGACACTGGATTTCAAGGCTGGCCTGTGATGGGAGGCAAGATCACACTATGGAACGACAAATTCTATTGTGGCGCCGGACAGGGTGTTCGGCGTTCGATTTTGGCGAATGGAGCCAATGACCCCACCTTCGACATGAACTCCTCGTGGCCCTTGGTCAGCATCTTCCAGGGAGGTGACTACCACGTGTTCCCCGATGGGCGGGTGCTGGTAACGGGTAGCCACGACATGAACGACCCGGTGCGGGGCTTCGTGGGTCAGTATCAACTGGTGTGGTTCCAGAACAATGGCTATCTGGATACCACGCGCACCCACCGGCAGTGCAACGGCATCCTGTGGACGCTGAAGGAGCAGCCGGACGGTAAATTCCTGGTGGGCTCCTGGTGTACACAGTTCGAGGGCCACGCGGTGGGGCCGGTGTTCCGCATGCACGCGGACGGTTCGTTGGACACCACGTTCACCGCGCCCATGGAGCATGAGCAACAGACGTACACCTATGCGATGCACACCTATGCGGATGGACGGATCCTGTTGGGCGGAGTGTACACGGCATTGCCGGGATACCAGGATACCATCTGCGTGGTGCGGTTGCTGCCCGATGGCTCACTAGATCCCTCCTTCACGCCGGTTCCGGGTGAGGCACATTACGCACCCGTTTGGAATCCGGCATCGGCAAGAGGCCTGCTGCCGCTGGAGGATGGGCGCATCATCATCACGGGCACATTCGACCACCTGCATGGTGAACCCCGTGGCGGTATCGCACTGCTGAACGCGGATGGATCCTTGTCGGATGAGTATTTCGTGGGTGCGGCTTGCGGGCCGTATGCTTCGCCCAATGGCACAGCCCGCCGTATCGGTGGGATAGTTCCGGCAGATGACGGATCGTACTACATCTATGGCACCTACCTCGGCTACACCGACGGCACCACCAACGATCCCACGCAACGCTTCGTGAGCCGCTTGTACGGCCTTAACGTTGGCATCACTGAGCGGGAGCGTATCACCTTCAAGCTGTATCCGAATCCGGCCAGCACGCAGCTTACCGTGGAGTTGGAACGCATGCCAGCCCAAGGGGAGTTGCTGTTGCGCGATGCATTGGGCAGGGTGGTGCTGCGCGAACGTGTGGGTACTTACCACAACACCATTGGACTGCATGGGCTTGGGAGTGGGGTGTACCTGCTTGAGTTGTGGAGCAAGGGGCAGCGCTTGGAGAGCGAAAGGGTGGTGGTGGAGTAGAACGAGGAGCGGTGGCTGTTCCCATTCCGTCGCGGATTACTTTGCAAGTGGCGAAGCTGATGGTTGAATGATCCATTGCCTGCACAAAGGACCAATTACCATGGTGGTGGCCACACTGGCCACCACCATGGCGCTGGCCCAACAACCATTCGACCTGGACCCGGGGTTCCAGACCGCGATCATGACAGCCCAACTGGGTGACTTCGTTCTCCAACAAGTGAAACGATAAGACGTCTGGTCTTCGAACAGGAGGCCTTCGATGACTTTTGCGACTGGGGCATCTACGATCGCAAGACCTTGTTGCGCATACACGACCTGTTGAAGGCCGTGCTTCGCGATCCTTTCAAAGGGACGGGGAAGCCGGAAGCGCTGAGAGGAAAATTGCGGGGGTGCTGGTCAAGGCGCATCGATGCCAAGCATCGCCTGGTATATCGGATGGCTGCGGACGGCACGATCGAAGTACTATCATGCAAAGGGCACTACGGGGATAAGTAGTATGTCCGTTCAGGTGCAAAAGCCCGGCTAACTTCGCGCCTTCTTCAGACCTCATGCGCATCTCCTGGAACTGGCTTACCCAGTACATCGCCACCGACCTCACCCCGCAACAGGCGGCCGATGTCCTTACCAGCACCGGCCTGGAGGTGGAGAGCGTGGAAGCCTTCGAACCCATCAAAGGCATGCTGGACGGTGTGGTGGTGGGGCAGGTGTTGCAACGCGACAAGCACCCCGATGCCGACCGGCTCAGCGTATGCCTGGTGGACCTGGGCAAGGGTGAGCAGGTGCAGATCGTCTGCGGTGCGGCCAATGTGGCTGCCGGGCAGAAGGTGCTCGTGGCCACGGTAGGCACCACGCTGCACATGCACGATGGTGGCAACCTGGTGATCAAGAAGAGCAAGATCCGCGGGCAGGAGAGCCACGGTATGATCTGCGCCGAGGATGAATTGGGCCTGGGCGACAGCCACGACGGGATCATGGTGCTGGACCCAGCCGCGGTGCCAGGGACGGCAGCGGCCGAGCACCTGCAGCTCACCAGCGACCACGTGTTGGAGATCGGCCTCACGCCCAACCGGACCGATGCCATGGGGCATGTGGGTGTGGCCCGCGACCTGATCGCCGCATTGAACCACCGTCGGGGTTTGTCGTTGGAATTGCAGCTGCCCGATGTGTCCGATTTTGCGCAGGATGAGGAAGGCGATGCGGTCCGGGTGAAAGTTCGCGCACCTGAGGCGGCACCGCGCTATGCGGGCCTTACGCTCACGAATGTGCGAGTGGGTCCTTCGCCGCAATGGTTGCAGGATCGTCTGCTGGCCCTCGGCCTTAAGCCGATCAACAACGTGGTGGATGTCACCAACTTCGTGCAGCACGAACTGGCCCAACCGCTGCATGCCTTCGATGCCGACAAGCTCGCCGGACGCCGGATCATCGTGCGCATGGCCACCGTTGCCGAGCCTTTTACCACGCTGGATGAGAAAGAGCGCAAGTTGGATGCGGGCGACCTGGTGATCGCCGATGCGGAGGAACCGGCCTGCATCGCGGGCGTCTTCGGCGGACTGAAGAGCGGCGTTTCCGAAAGCACCACATCGGTCTTCCTGGAGAGCGCCTGTTTCGATCCGGCACATATCCGCCGCACGGCACGTCGCCATGGGCTGAACACCGATGCCTCCTTCCGTTTCGAGCGCGGCGTGGATCCCGAGATCACGGTCTACGCCGTGAAACGCGCGGCCCTGCTGCTGAAGGAGGTGGCGGGTGCGCGCATCGCATCGGGCATCACCGACATCGACAACACGCCGAAAAGTTCCCGCGAGGTACACCTGCGTTTCGCCGATTGCGACCGGCTCACCGGCATCCGCATCGCGCCGGACCAGATCGTGCGGATCCTGGAACTGCTGGACTTCCGCATCCGCGAACGCAGTACGAAGGGTCTGCATGCGCTGGTACCCGCCTACCGCACCGATGTATACCGCACCTCCGATGTGGTGGAGGAGATCCTGCGCATCCACGGTTATGATCAAGTGCCCATTCCGGAACACCTGATGATGCCCGCCGTGTTGCACGATGCGCTCACGTTGGAGAGCCTCCGCCACCAGGGCGCGGCACACCTGGCCGCGCGCGGACTGCGGGAAGTGATGACCCCGTCACTGGTCAACGGCGAGCGTTGCGTGAAGAGCGGGATCGCCACGGCAGAGGAATTGGTGACACTGGCCAATCCGCTCAGCTCGGAACTGGACGTGTTGCGACCCACCATGCTCATGGGCATGCTACAGGCCGTGGCCCACAACAACAATCGGCAACAACGCGACCTCGCTTTTTTCGAACGCGGCCGCACCTACCGGCGGAAAGGCGACAAGACCATCGAGGCCGAAACGCTCGGCATCATGCTCACCGGTCGCCGCTTCGCCGAGAACTGGCGCAGTGCTTCCCGCAAAGCCGACCTGTTCGATGTGAAGGAGGAAGTGGAAGCCATTTTGCTGCGGCTCGGACTCAACGCGCTCGCCACTTGGGAACCGGTCGACCATGCATTGCTGGAACATGCCCATGCGCTCCACATCAAGGGTCGGCACAGCGGGCTGTTGGGCCAAGTGACGACGTCCGTGTTGAAGTCCGCTGAGCTGGGACAGCCGGTCTTCTTCGCCGAGCTGAACGAGGATGCGTTGCTGGATGCGTGTCGTGCGCAGGAGGTGGCCTATACGGAGGTGCCGCGTTTCCCCAGTGTGCGCCGCGACCTGAGCCTGCTGCTCGACGATGGCATCCGCTTCGACGCCTTGCGCAAACTGGCCTTTCAGGCGGAGCGCAAACTGCTGAAGGACGTGGGCCTCTTCGACGTGTACCAGGGCGACAAACTGCCTGCTGGCCGGAAGAGCTACGCACTGCACTTCATCCTGCAGGACGAGACGAAGACCCTCACCGACGAACAGGTGGAGAAGGCGATGGGCCGGATCAGGCAGGTACTGGAGAAGGAGGTGGGGGCGGAGCTGCGCGCCTGATCAATTGCGCACGGTCCATTTCCTCACCGTGGCCAGGGCGTCCTGTTTTCCTTTCACGTCGATCACCTGCACTTCGTCCTCGGGGTCGTAGTGCTTCAGCCATGCGACCAGGATCTCGCGCACTGCTGCGGGTAATTCGTCCAGTTCCTCCGCTTCCATGACGCGCAAGGCCGGATCGACGGGCAGGGCGATCAGCTTGTCGTCCCGTTCGCCATCGTCCAGCAGTTCAATGATCCCGATCGGTTCCACTTCCAAAACAGTACCCGTGGGCAAGGCCCCACAAAGCACGAACACGTCCAGGGCATCACCGTCTCCTCCCTGCGATGAATGCATCAGGGTGCCTGGTATGAAACCATAGTTGGCAGGGTAGGGCAGGAAGCGGATCACGCGCGGAACACCATTTCGTTCCTTGACGGGGAAGCTGTTGGTCGCCGGGTCGTATTCCCGTTTCTCGGAAGTGCCTGCCGGGATCTCGATCACCGCGCGGATCACACCCGGCCGCACGAAGGCAGGCAGCTGCTCAAGGTTCGTAGGTGTGTCGGGATCCTGAGGTCCGTTCGGTATACAGCCGCTGAGCAGCAGGATGAACAACGCCAGTCGTTCCATCCGGCAAAGCTCGCCATTCCTCAATGCAAGCGGTAGCTCAGGCTCAGCATGGCTCCCCACGCGGTGGAGCGCCGATCCAGTGCTTCACCCTCGAGCCCGTTCAGCAATTGCCCACGCAGCATGGGTTCCACACCCACCGACCACGCAGCATTGAAACGGTAACGCACGTAAGCGCGTGCCGTCCATCCGATCATCACCTCGCGGAAGGCCTGCTCGTTGAAGTCGGTATAGCCCGTGCTGTTGGCGATGGAGCCCCGCCGTCCGCTCAGCATGCCCACGGTCGGTCCGCCGCGCATGCCGATGTGCCAACGGCCTTGCACCAGGTGTGCGTCGAGCAACAGGGGGACCTCGAAGTAGCTCACGCGATTGATCACCGTGCGGGCCTCACGATCCACCACGGTGGTGTTGCTTGTATCCGCACCGGCCGTGATCACCGGTATCGTCGTCTCCACCGATACGCCCGTATACTGAGGCTCGCCGCCCACATTGATGGTATCGGTCACGAACAGGATCGTGGTATCCACGGGGGTCAGGTACCAATAGCGCTGGATGGTGGTGATATCCTCGGTGATCGATCCGGTCCGCAGTTCCTCGTCATGTGTCACGTAGTGCAGGCCTGTGCCGATGCCGAAGTTGCGGCCCATGCGCATGAACTCCACACCGAACGTGGCGTTGCGCAAGGGGGTGGAAGCGAAGTCGTTCGCATTGTGGTTCGCGCCACGGTATGTCGTGTTGCTCGTCTGTACACCCGCCAGTACACCGATCTCCCAGGGTGTGGTGTGCGATACCAACGGGGACAGATCCATTGCTTCGGGGGCAGTTCCAAGGCTGTCGTTGGGGACGACCGTCAGGTCCTCCGAAGGTTCCTCCGCGACCAATGGTGGCTCTTCCGTTCGGCTGTCATCACCGTGGACCATTGCGTCGCTGTTCTGCTCGGCTTCCTGGCTGACCGGATCCGCATCGGTCGTTGTCGCGCTGGGTCCCTCAACAAGGGCAAGCGGGCTTTCATCCGTAACGGTGCTTGGTGCGCTATCGCCGTCCGGGGTGTCGACCCCAACCTCCTCCGCCATTCCACCCACCGCCACATCGGGTTCGCTTGCTGGTTCGGTCGGCTCCAGGTTCTCAGTAACCGAAGTGCTCGTTGTGGAGCTTACATCACTCGTGATCACGGCTTCTGTTGCCTGTGGAACAAGAACAAATTCGGCCACCGGGCTCGTCGTGTTGACGGCCAGGTCCGGTCCAGCGGATGCCGTGCTTGGGGGTACAGGTGTCGCGCTCGCTTTCGCGTAGGCTGTTGAACCAGCTTGCGGATCCACGTCCGCTGCGACCTGTGCCGTACTGTGGGCAATGGGTAATGGATCGTCTTTCAGTACTTGGCCGGAACGTACCTCAACCGCCCTTGCAGCCTCCGCTTGCGTTTCCACTTGTGAAGCAGGAAGGGGAGCGGGTTCCACTGCCGGAGGACTTGGCTGCGTCCGTTCGGGAACGATCGCCACCGGTTGTTCAGGTGAAGTGGTAGTGCTGCCACCGGGCCACCAAAGCCAGGCCACAAGGACCATCAGCAATGCAGCGCCGGACCACCAGAAGCCTTTTCGCGAACGGCGCTTTTCCTGTGCAGCGAGGCTTTGTTCCATCTGCTGCCAATGCGAAGCATCAAAGGGGAAGCTGCGCTCCTCCATCTTCTGCCGTGCGAGCTCATCGAATCGTTCGTCGGGTGTCATGGTCAGGCGGTCTTTACGGCGTGATCGGAGGTCATGCGGATGATGGCTTTCTGCAGGATCCGCCGGGCATGCGATACGTGCCACTTCGAGGTTCCTTCACTGATGCCCAGTAGTTCGGCGATCTCGGCGTGGGCGAAACCATCGATCGCGAAGAGGTTGAACACTTGACGCGAGGAGTGGGGCACTTCCTGCAGCAGTTCTGCGAAGGCCTCGGTCTCCATTTGTGCCAGGTAGTCGTTCACCTCGTTCCGCGTTCCTGCATCCAGCGGTCCATCCAATGTTTCCTTTGCCTTGCGTTCACGGTCCATGCGGTAGGCGTCGATCACCGTGTTGATCATGATGCGGCGTGCCCAGGGTTCGAAGGGCACCTTGGGATCGCGTTTCCCCAGATTGGTGAGGATCTTCAGGAAGCCCTGGTTCATCCGGTCCACGGCGTCCTGCTTGTTGTGACAATAGCGCGAGCAGGTGGACATCATCATGCCGTACAGCGCGCGGTACAACTCGTACTGCGCCTTGGTCTCCTCCCGGAGACATCGGTCTATGAGCCCCTGCGCCACCATTTGCGATGCACCGAAGGGCCTTCGCGTTGTGGCGAAGGCCCTTCGGAAGATACATCGATCGGATCAGTTCTTCACGAATCGCAGCACCGCGCTGTTGTTCCCGTTCTCCAGACGCAGCAGGTACATGCCGGGCTCAAGACCCTGCACCTCCACAGGCAGTTGGTTGCCACCGGCGATCACCCCCACGTTCGTGCGGCGCAACTCGCGGCCTTTCATGTCCACGATGGAGAGCTGCAGGTTGCCGCTGCGGCTGCTGTTCAAGGTCAGGTTCAGGTGATCCACCACGGGGTTGGGCCACAACTTGTCGGCCTTGATACCGGGCGTGTCGTCGATCCCGGTGGGCAATTGCTGCAGTACGTTGATGGTGAGCGCCGCTCGCACCGGCAATCCATCGATCAGGCCGAGCATGCCGTCGCTATCCACGGAGATCTCCTCGCAATAGGTGTCCTGGCAGCCGCTGGCATCGGTCATGGTAAGACACAACTGATACGGCCCGCTGTTGGCATACACATGGGTGGGGAAGGGGTCCGTACTGGTATTGCCATCGCCGAAGTCCCAGAGGTACTGGAAGGGACTGTTGCCAACGCTGAGGTTCCATACCCATAGTTCGTAGGGGATCGGCGTGGCGATGCCACCGGGGTTCACGGTGTCCATGGTATAGGCTTGGATCACCCAGAATCCAGCCTCGCAAGGCAGGGGTGTGTTCGGCACGCATTCGCAGTCGCTGTCCCAGATGCCTGGCCCGGTCGCCGGGTTGTTGCAGGGTGTGCCCGGCAGGTTGGGACCGCCGGGGATCTGCAGGCAATCCGGAATGCCTGTTCCGAAAGGACCCACGGTCAGACAGAACGGGTCGGCAAAGCAGGTGTCGACGCCGTTCCAGGTCCATGCGTTCAGGCACACAGTGTAAGGTCCCCCATCCGCGTAGGTGTGTGGTTGTGGGAATGGGCCCCAGTCCGCGTTGCCATCACCGAGGTTCCAGTAATAGCTGGCGTCGGGTTCGCTGGAAGTGGAATTGAAGGAAACGGTGTTGCCGGAGACCGTGGTGGTGAAGCTCACCGTGAAGTCCAAGGGGCAGTCCGTCGGTGTGTTGCTGATGTTCCCACTGGCATCCACGAAGACCGAATCGCAAATGGCAGCGAAGCAGGAGGATGCATCGGTGATGTTCAGGCAAACGGCGTAAGCCCCTTCGCCTGGGAACACCCAGGTTTCATTCTCCTGTGATAAAGAGGTACCATCCGGCATCCACCAGGTGTACGTGTATGGGCTGACCCCGCCGCTGCTGCAGCTGCTGAAGTTGGCAGTGAAAGGGGTGAGCATGCCTCCACCGCTCGCCTGTGTCACCGTGAAGCAGGCCTGGCAAGGCTGGGTCAGCGACATGTTGCCATTGGTGTCGAACCAGACCGAATCGCAGGTCAATCCACCGCAGCCATCAGCATCGGTGAGCGACAGGCACACGAGGTAGAGGCCTTCACCGGGGAACTCCAACACGGGCGCCGTTTCCGTATAGTTGCCAACCCCGGGGATGGACCAGAAGAATTCGAATGGGGACGTGCCGTAGCTCATATTCGTTGTGCTAAGGCTGAAGGGCACGGGAGCGCCGCCATCCATGGTCTGCGCCATGTCGAACGCGGGCTCGCAGTCCAGTGGGGCCTGGCCGCAGTCGAAATCGGTCACCATGTTCACGATGGTACCCAGGGGCGGCGCACTGGGCAGTACGTCACCAACGATGGTGGTGATCGGCGTGGCACAACCCGAGGTGATGGAGAAGCCGTATTCCAGGCTGTTCAGTTCCAGGGACACCGTGTAATAACAATTGCTGTTGATGGGAACATCGATGTTGTAGGCCGGGATGGTGCCGGGCAGGGAGGCCACGTTCACGAAGCCGTTCTGCACATCGGGTGTGCAGGGTGTATGGTGACCCGAGAGATGGATGAAGTACTGTGATTGTGAGGTACCGAGCACTGCCAGCAGCAGCAGCGGGGCGAGTACCATGGATCGAAGTGTACGTGTCGTGATCATGGGTGTTGGGGTTATCCTTTGCCTCCATACACGGAGGATGGACGCGTGGGGTTGGGTGAGCGGGAGAAAAGATGAGTAAACGAGAAGATCAGATGATCAGAAGATCGAACGCGCGCTAGCTGCAAGATCGCCAGAACCCGCATCGCCCTTCGGTTCCAGCAATGTTGGCCAAGAGCCCATTTTCCGATCATCTCATTTTCTGATCGTCCGATCAACGAGCTCGTCCTCCGCCTCGTTCGGCAAGGTCACCTTCAGCAGCGGCTCGCGCTTCATCTCCTGCTCGATGCTCCACACGGCGTTGGGGTTGCGGGCCCAAGCGCGTCGCGCGATGCCGTTGTTCACGTCCCAGTGCAGCATGCTCTTCAGTCGGCGGTCGCTGTCGGCGCTGCCGTCGAGCACCATGCCAAAACCGCCGTTGATCACCTCGCCCCAGCCCACGCCGCCGCCGTTGTGCAGACTGATCCAGGTGGCGCCACGGAAGGCATCGCCGACGAAGTTCTGCACGGCCATGTCGGCGGTGAAGCGGCTGCCGTCGCGGATGTTGCTCGTCTCGCGGTAGGGACTGTCGGTTCCGCTCACATCGTGGTGGTCGCGGCCCAGCACGATCGGTGCGCCGATCTCGCCACGCTTGATCGCCGCGTTGAACGCTTCAGCGATCCGGATGCGGCCCTCACTATCAGCGTAGAGGATCCGCGCCTGGCTGCCCACCACGAGCCTGTTCGCCTGCGCATTGCGGATCCACTTCAGGTTGTCGGCGATCTGTTGGCCGATCTCAGCAGGGGCGTCTTTCAGCATCGCCTCCAACACATCCCCGGCGATGCGGTCGCTGGTGGCCAGGTCCTTCGTTTCGCCGCTGGTGCACACCCATCGGAATGGACCAAAGCCGTGGTCGAAACATAAGGGACCCATGATGTCCTCGACGTAACTCGGATACCTGAATTCGCTGGCGCGGATCTGCGATCCGTGTCCTTCCTCGAACACATCCGCCCCGGCACGTCCGGCCTCCAATAGGAAGGCATTTCCGTAGTCGAAGAAGTACATGCCTCTTTCAGCCAGTGTATTCACTGCGGCCACATGGCGCCGCAGCGACTCATGCACCCGCGTCTTGAATGTCCCGAGATCCTGCACCATCGTTGTGTTGCTCTCCTCGTAGGTGAACCCAACGGGGTAGTAGCCACCGGCCCAAGGGTTGTGCAAGCTCGTCTGGTCGCTGCCCAGGTCCACCTTGATCTTGCGCGCGGCAAGGCGCTCCCACAGGTCCACGATGTTGCCGAGGAAAGCGATACTGTGCGCTTCGCCCTTCTGCTGCCAGGCTTGCGCAGCATCGATGCAGGCATCCACGTCGGCGATCACTTCATCCACCCAACCCTGGCTGTGGCGTTTGTGCGCTGCTGTGGCGTTCACCTCAGCGCAGATGGTGACCACACCCGCGATGTTCCCGGCCTTCGGCTGGGCACCGCTCATGCCACCGAGACCGGAAGTGACGAATAAAGGAAGAGTCGCATTCCCCCCCTCTCCTTTGGAGAGGGGCCGGGGGTGAGGTCGGGAGAGGGGGGGAATGCGACTTTGGACCATCCTGACGGCATTCAGCACGGTGATGGTGGTGCCATGCACAATGCCCTGCGGACCGATGTACATGTAGCTACCTGCTGTCATCTGGCCGTACTGCGACACGCCGAGCGCGTTCATGCGTTCCCAGTCGTCGGGCTGGCTGTAGTTGGGGATCACCATGCCGTTGGTGACCACCACGCGCGGCGCTTCGGCGTTGCTGGGGAAGAGGCCCAGCGGATGGCCGCTGTACATCACCAGGGTCTGCACGTCGGTCATCTCCGAGAGGTACTTCATGGTGAGCCGGTACTGCGCCCAGTTCTGGAATACCGCGCCGTTACCCCCGTAAGTGATCAGCTCGTTCGGGTGCTGCGCCACGGCGGGGTCCAGGTTGTTCTGGATCATCAGCATGATGGCCGCGGCCTGCTGGCTCTTCGCCGGGTAGTCGCCGATGGGCCGCGCGTGCATGGCATGCGCTGGACGCAGGCGGTACATGTAGATGCGGCCGTGCTCCTTCAGTTCCTGCGCGAACTCGGGCGCCAGTGTGGCGTGGTGCTTCCTGGGGAAGTAGCGCAGGGCGTTGCGCAGGGCCAGCTTCTTTTCCTCGGTGCTCAGGATGTCCTTGCGCTTGGGGGCGTGGCTGACGCTGGGGTCCAGAGGCTGGGCGGGCGGAAGGACATCGGGGATGCCTTCGCGGAGGGTCTGTTGGAAGAGAACAAGGTCGGTGGTGGAGGCAACGGACATAGCGCGAAGATCGGCCGAAGCGGTCGATCCTAACGCGCGATCACAAAGCGTTGCGCTCGAATGCCTTCTGTTATCAGCACATACACACCTGGAGGTAAGGCCCGCACATCGATGGTCGCGTTGACCGACACGATGCGATGGCTCAGCACAATTCGGCCACTCAGGTCTGTGATGCGCACCATTGAACCAACCGTAGCGTTCGCCAGTTGGATCCGGGAAGAGGCGGGGTTGGGCGCGACGATATTCGATCTGTCCGTAGGGTGGCCGACCGAGAGCGCGATGATCTCTTCGTGGGAATGCACCGTGCCTATGGTGTCGCCGTTGATCACCGCACCCATGAGCTCGTAGTGCTCACCCCATTCGAAATAGCAGCCCCGGTAATACTCGAATCCCAGACCTGACCTGTACTGGAGACCGCAGCCATCAGGAGAGTCCGGATATACGTAACTGATCGGTTGGACCTGCACAGGCCCGTCGTCTACAACAATAAGCGATGGATCATCGAACGTAAGCGTCCATTGCCCATTGGAGCAATCCGGAAGGCAAATAGGTTCGCATCCGATCATTTGAACGCCATCTTCATTGATCCAGTGCTTCGCGATACATGCCGCTGTATCAGGTGGCGACCAGATGTTCTCATGAACGCGGCCGCGCACGAGTTGTCCCGGATAAGATACTTGAAGATCGCTCCATGGAAATTCCGGAGCGCCCGCTGTCCAACTCGAGCCGATCGTTGTGAGGTGGCCCGACGTGTATAGCGGGCCGCCATCAGGATCCACCCAGTCCCAACGGTGCTCGACGTATTGGCCGGTGAACTCGATGCCCGTTCCCTCCACATTCCCCGAGGCAACCATGAAGTTGTACTTGCGGTGACTTCCGGAATACCCCGAGAAGCCATCGTATCCGCCCTCCCCGACACTGTACTCCACCACATCACCCGCTTGATAAGGGAACAGATCTTCCAACGAAGGGAGCAGTAGTCCAACGTGCGGTCCGTGCCCGCCGATCAGTTCATGGCCTGCCCAGTTCAGCGCTCCGTACGGTTCGCTGATCACGATGCTGTCCCCGTTGGACAAGCTGATCACCTTCCGCAGCACGTCGGTGCCGAATATTTGGATCGTTCCGAATGCGCTCACGGTCGCGGTGATGTTCGCCAGCGTGTCGTAAGTCCAACTCTCGTCGAGGTTCGCTTGGGGAAGCAGAACGAGGGACCCAGGGTCATGGAAGTGGCAAACGGTCGGACCGACATCCGCCTTCCGTTGCATGAACTGCGGTTGGTTCAACAACAGGAGGAGACCGGGTGCGGTACACGTGTCGCACACTTTCGCGATGAGGTTCAACTCATACCTGAAACTGTCCACCCCCAGCGTATCGATATGCGTAACGAAGATCTGGTTGCTGATGGTGTCGCTGCCGTCGTTGGAGTAGTTGTACTTGTAAGCCGGGTTGATCAAGGCCCAGTCCTGACCATGCATGCCAAGGCCGATCAGGATCAGTGCGACCAGAAGTACAGTACGCATCGGGCGGTGGGTTTGCCTAAAGATAGGTTTAGCAGGCAGAACGCTGCCTCACCCCACTTTCCCCTTCTTCGCATTGAACCCGTAAGGGCAATGCCTGCACCCGCTCTGGCAGCAGTGGCCGCGCTTCAGGTGGTATTGCTCGGTGAAGACCAGGTAGCCCTCCACGCTCATGTAGTAGTCACCCTCTTCCAAGCCCAATCGCCGCAGCCTTGCCGTGCGCAGTTCCTCTTCACGCTCTGGGGTCATCGTATCGTCGCTCACACCGGGATCTGTTGCTTGGAACACCACAGAAGGCGCATGGTTCGTTATGCTGGTCGAAGGTGCTGCACGGAACGGCGTGGATACCGGGGTACGGCATGGTCTTTCCACAATGCATGGTTGGATCAGCTGTGGATGGATCGTTCATAACCCTGAAAAGCCCCGGTAGATTCGCAGATTGACGAGGTAGGCCCCGACACACCATGAGCATTGTTCATTTGTTGAGAACCTGTAGCATCGCGGTGCTGCTCACCTTTTCCACGGTTCTGGTGGCCGAGGGGCAGCCCAATGGTCCACGCCTTACGCCCGAGGACTACATCGCCCAGTGGAAGGAGGTGGCCGTGCGCAAGATGAAGGAGCACGGCATCCCCGCCAGCATCACCCTGGCACAAGGCCTGCTTGAAAGCGGCAACGGCAACAGCAAGCTGGCCCGCGATGGCAACAACCACTTCGGCATTAAATGCACGCCCGACTGGACCGGCGGGAAAACCTACCACGACGACGATGCCAAGGGCGAGTGCTTCCGCAAGTACAAGGACGCCACGCAGAGCTACGAGGACCACGCCAAATTCCTGCAACGCCAGCGCTACGCATCGCTCTTCGAGCTGAAGCCCACCGACTACAAGGGCTGGGCCCATGGACTGAAGAAGGCCGGTTATGCCACCGACCCCAGCTACGCCCCCAAGCTCATCAGCCTGATCGAACGCTACGAACTGCACAAGCTGGACAAGGGCATCGATGTGACCTACAAGCCTTCCGCAAAGCCCCCGACCCCGGCCTCCGGCAAGACCGGCAAGCGCCCCACGCAGGGTGGCGAGACCATCACCATCGGCGGTGGCCGCGCGGTGGATGTGTTCCAGGGCCGCATCAAGTATGTGCGTGCCAAGCAGGGCGAGACCTTCCGCACCCTGGCCCGCGAGCTGGAGATGACCCACGGCATGCTGGCCCGCTGGAACGACATGGACAAGGAGGCCACCCTCAGCGATGGCCAGCGCATCTACATCCAGCCCAAGCGCAACGCCGCCAAGGGTGCCGCCACCCACACCGCCCGCGATGGCGAAAGCCTATGGAGCGTGAGCCAGGAGCACGGCGTGAAGCTGGCCCGGCTGGCCAAGTACAACGGCCTGCCCAGCGATGCACGGCTACGTGCGGGGCAGAAGGTGCAACTGCGGAAGCCCAAGCGTTAGGCACTTATCTTCGTGGACATGGGAAAGAAGGTCGTCATCGAAGTTCCTGAAGCGCTGGATCTGAGCGGCACGGAGTGGAAGGAATGGCTCGCCGCACACCTTTACGGGGACGCGCTACTCTCCCTCGGTCATGCCGCCGACCTTGCCGGTCTGGACAAACGCACATTCGCCGAAAGGCTTGGCAAGTATGGCGTTTCGCTGTTCAACCACCCGCCGGAAGACCTGGAGCGGGATATGAACAATGCCTGAATTGGTCATTGCCGACGCGAGTTGCTTGATCGCCTTGTCCAACATTGGCGAGGTAGGCCTCATGCGCGAGATCTTTGGCCGGGTGGTCCTTACCCCAACAGTTGCCGATGAGTTCGGCTTGGAATTGAGCGACTGGATGGACATTCGGTCGCCTGAGGATCAAGTGAAATTCAACAATTTGCTCCAACTGCTCGATCGTGGTGAGGCGAGTGCCATCGCTCTGGCCATCGAACTACCTGGCAGCCTTCTGATACTGGATGATGCCAAAGCACGAAAGTGCGCCGAAGCGGAAGGTCTTCGGATCACTGGTACGATCGGCATCCTGTTGGGCGCCTATAAACGAGGGCTGATCTCGGCCATTGAACCCGCGATCGTGCAACTTCGGGCCAAGGGTTTTCGAATCTCCAATGCATTGTACGATACGGCCATTCAACTGGCTCGGGGTCGCTAAGTGGCACGGCCCCATTGACGCGGCTGAGCCAGGAGCACGGCGTGAAGCTGGCCCGGCTGGCGAAGTACAACGGATTGCCAGGCGATGCACGGCTAAGTGCGGGGGGGGGGGCAGAAGGTGCATCTGCGGAAGCCCAAGCGGTAAGCCATCAAAAGAGCAAGCGCGAAAGCCTTGGGGGCGATGGCTCACACGGAGACACGGAGGCACTGAGAAATGCGACTTCGCCTCCCGGGTATTGCTCCGTGTCTCCGTGCCTCAGTGCCTGTTTTTCACCCGACCTGTGCCGTAAGAACACGGAGGTACTGAGAACGTGCCGCCGAAGGGCAAGGCACCGTTACATTGGGTGCGGCATTCAAGCCGCCTGCCTAAGTGATCCACAAAGACATTGGTGATCCCGTTGATCGCCCTCAAATATTGAAGCTATGAGAATTGCGAAGCCGTTCCTCGCCTTGTTGGTCATGGTGCTTTCTGCGAATACGTTCGCCCAGGATCGCACATCAACTGAAATACTGACGGTGGAAGTGCTTGGTACATTCGACTGGAAGACTCCGAAGTCAAAAGGGGTGTACATCCATTGGCCGAACGCGGAGGTGGAACTTGTGCCCTTTGAGAATTGTGGAAGTTTCGGGGATTGCATGACCTCGAGAGGAATGGTGGTCCGGAACAAATTGCAGGAACTGCACGACCAAGGATGGGAGTTGATCGCAGCTTCGGGCGGTGACACGTACACGAGGTACGTTCTCAAGAAAAATTGAACTGCCGATCCAGGGCATTTTGGAAGGCGAGACCGATCGACACTGAAGTTCGACATGACTGGCTTCAGAATAACAACCACGGACGGTATTGAGATGGGCTTCGAACTCTATCTGGACGCTGCGCCAGTGACCTCAAAGGCATTCCTTGGCATTCTGCCGTTCACACGGACGTTCAACCACGCAAGGGTTAGCGGGCAGGAGATCTGGAACGACGATGTACCCCAGCTCGTGGTAGAGGGCATACGAATTGGGGAACTACACCCTGCAATTAGATCGTGGAAATGAAAGCGCTCTTGACCATTCTGACCATGGCGCTATGCATGAGTGCCAGCGCGACCCATTGGCTGACCTACTATGTGTACCACGAAATGTTCTATGAGCAGGGACCTTGGTCACGAACCGACATCCTTGAAAGCTCGGAATACAAGTACCTGACAGCAGAGGCATACAATGACCTTTTCGGGACCGTGACCGTTCAGCTGGTCGACAAAATGCTTTCGCGCTTGAAGGACAAAAAGCCAGCGGTCTACGACTGGCCGTATGAGCTGGGCTTTCAAGGTGATACCGTGACCCTATCGATCAATGGGCCGGTAGCGATGTGGGAGACCATCCAGCATGAAGTGACCGCGACATTGACACTGAACGGCTTCAGCGCGGTGACATTCAAGCACGCGTACCGGCAGGAGACCTGGACCATCGCGGACCTGACACTTCCGTACCTTGACCTGGTGAACGGGCCACCGAGCAGGGGTGAACCGACAGCGGAACAGGAACAGGTTGAACCAGTGCAAGCGGACTCCATCAACACGCAAGATCCAATGGACGCCGATCCGATCAATGGGACGCCGGACGAAGGGCGTGATCCATTGAAGGTCTGGTTGCTTCTTTCGGGCTTGGCCAACGTTGGACTGATCGGGCTGTTGGTGATGAAGAGGAAGAAACACAAGGCCTGACAGCGCATCCGGATACGAATGCT
Source organism: Flavobacteriales bacterium (assembly GCA_041745875.1). Taxonomy (GTDB): domain Bacteria; phylum Bacteroidota; class Bacteroidia; order Flavobacteriales_F; family PHOS-HE28; genus PHOS-HE28. The sequence continues at coordinate 29,291 of JBGTIB010000150.1, forward strand.
TCTTGGTGCCCTGAGCGTCCCCTCCTGTGCGCGCGCCCTCAGCTGCCCGCCCGCTGCACCCTATGCAGCATCACCCCCGCAATGCTCTGCGCCCGCTGCTTGGCCTCCTCCGCCTTGGGCCCGGCGAATAGTTCATCCACCGTGCTGGTGAACAGTTCCACCCAGCGTTGGAAATGCGCCTCCTCCATGGGCAGGCGTTGGTGCAGCTGCACGTGGGGCGCCATGGGGTCGCCCTGGTAGTTGGGAGTGCCGAAGAGCAGCTGGTTCCAGAAAGCTTCGATGCGCGGGGTGTGGTGCGCCCAATCCACCTGGGTGAAGAAGTGCGCTAGGGCGGGATCGTAGCGGGCCTTGGCGTAGAAGGCGGCCACCAGGCGCTTTACATCGGCCGGGCCGCACAGGTCGGGAAGGGGCATGGGGCAAAGGTGGGGCTTGGGGGCTTCTTAAGGGTAAAGACCAAGCT
>JBGTIB010000151.1:0-31891 GCA_041745875.1 Flavobacteriales bacterium
GCTGCCGTCCAACGCCACCACTTGGTAGTACACCTGTTTGTCCAGGCGTTGCAACGAAAGCGTGTCGGTGAACAGCGTATCTCCGATGGGCACACGCGTCAATTGCACAAAACCGCGATCGGACTGGAAGCTCTTGAAGACGCGGTAGCCCTTCAGGTCCCTGTCCTGCACAGGCAGCCAATGGATCGTCACCAGGCCCGTGCTGTCCACTTCCACTTGCACACCCTCGGGCGCGTTCGGTGGGATCTCATCGGCCAGTGCGCGGTAGATCAGGTCCGAAGCTTTTGCCTGGCCTTCGGTATCCATTGCGATCAAACGGTAATGCACATCGTCCCGCACATCCCACTGGTGGGTGAAGCTGCGTGCCGATGCAGGCAGCGGCTCGGCATGGGAGAGTTCGTACGGACCCAGCGCTCCCTGGGTGCTGTGGATGACCTGGAAGCCTTTCAAGCCAGCGGGCATCGGATAGGTCCAATTCAAGGTGGAGCTGCCGTCCGATGCGGTCTCGATGCGCACGGCCGAGAAAGGCGGTAATGCAGGATCCTCGCGTGGCGTCACTTGCATCACGGGGTTGTCCACGGAGCGCATGCCGAAAGCGTCCAAGGCCACGAGGCGGTAGTGCCAGGTCGCGTCGTTCGCGGGCAACGGATCAACCCAGTCCATTCCGAGGGGATCGTCGCCGACACCCTTGCTTTTGCGGTCGTAGATCACCGGCGCGCCGATGGCCGTGAAGCTCTTGCCGTCATTGCTGCGTTCGATCAGGTAGGCCACCGCATGACCGCGCAACAGCGCATGCGACCAGCGCAGCGTGGCGGCTTTGTCGCCGGGCAGCAGCTCGAAGGGAATGCCTTTCAGATCGCTCCGTAAGGTGCTGTGCGCGAACGCGAACGAACTCTCCGGAAGTCCTTCCACTCGCACGTTCCCGCTGATGTCGCGACCATCGTCCGGCAACTCGAACTGGAAACCGGAGAGGCGCGAAAGATCCGGATGGTAGGCGGTGAGCAGGATCCACGCGAGGTAGTGCCGCTCGAAGTCCTTGCCCGCTTTCACCACGGCATCGAGGTCCTTCTCGTTCACCGCAGGGGCGGGGATCTCTTTCGCGAGCAGCGCCAGTGTTTCCTTCCAACCTGCATCCACATCGGTGGCCGCGAATGCTTCCGGCGTGCCATGCCGCAGGGTGATCGGCGCCCGGCCTTCCACCGCCACGGTGGCACCGCCCTGCATCATGCGGTACCAGGTGCTCGCGTTGGTGGGCATGCACTTCACCAGCACTTTGCCATCGACCTTGCGTGCCGCGATGTGCAGGTCGCCCACCTGGGCATGCATCGCAGCGCCAAGCAGCAGTGCCAGCCCGGCGATGGTGGAGCGGAGGATGTGGTGCTGCATGGTCACAGGTCGAGGATGAATTTCAGCGTGCGGTTGCCCTGGCTGATGGACTGCTGTGCGTTGTTCACGGTGACTACCTGGATGAACAGCTGATACTGGCCACTGGTCATCTGCGGGAACTGGAAACCCGCAGGCGGTTTGTAGATCGAGGGTGCCGTTTGTTGAATGGTCGTCAGCGCCTGGTAGGCCGCTCGTTCGGGTCGCCACCACAACTCCAGCCGCGTGGGTGCGCCGCTGCCATGACCGCCGAAGGAACCCGACGGATCATAGGGCGCTGAGAAGACCGGGAAGGTGAGCCCGCTGAAGTTGTTCGTACCTGGCGAGGAGCCCGAGATCCCCAGTTCGGCATCGCTCAGCAGTGGCTCCACATGCTTATAGCCGGAATGGCGTCCGTGGTCGCGCGCCACTTGCACCGTACCCAAGAGCGGCAGGCCTGAAGCGAGATCGTTCACGACTTGCGCCATTGCACCATAACCGGTGGAAGGCGCCCCTTCCATCGGAAGTCCGTTGCCCTGTGGTAGCAGTCCGTACACCGCGTGGCACACGCTACCCACCCAAGGGCTGCTGTATTCGTTGTCCGCGTTGCAATGCTGGCTGCCAAAGGCGAAGACCGGCGACGTGAAGCTGCCGCTTTCCACGAAGGGATGGCCTTCCACATCGTAGCGATCGAAGCCTTCATTGCCGGTGAGCGAAATTCGGATGTCACGCACAGCCACCGTACCGCCGTTCTGGAGGTAGTGCGGCATGTAGGCCGTTACCGGTGTTACGGCGGCCAACTGCAGGCTCTTCATTTTGGCCACCCTGGTAGCGTGCTTGCTGGTGCGGAAGTGGATGGTGTGCAGCTTTTTCTCCTGTACAACCGTGCCCTCTATACCACCTGCGGCCATGATCGCCCCTTGATCGATGGACGTGAACTGCTGCATGCCCGCATAACCGTCCAGGCTCACGGTGGCATTGTGGTCGGAGTTGTTCACGTTCGCCACGTTGGGCATCAGCAGTTGCAGGTTGGCGGGCGTTAGTTGGCATGCAGGACGTATTTCATTCTGCAGTTGCGTAGGTGTTGCTTCGCGCCGCGCGACGATACTGATGTCGTAGATCTTTTCGGCCTGCAACGTGGGCATGTCGAAGAGCACCTTCAATTCGTAGTCCCTGTTCACCGGTACTTCCACCGGCGTACCCTGCCCATCAACGCGTTCCATGCGCATGAACAGGTCGAAGCCGCACTCGGTGAAATCCTGGAAGCGCGGCTCCTGGTCCAGGTTGAACTTGATGATGCCCTGCTGCAGGTCGTTGTAGGGCAGGAATCGTTGGCGCGGATAGGGCTTGGTGTAGTCGATGGTGAGCAGGTCCAGTTCCGTGAGGCTGGTGGTCGTTGTGAAGAAATGCTCACGCTGTTGCACGATGGGCTGCCCGGCCTGCGTGCCTTGCAGGTAGCGTGCTGGCACCCAGCCGGTGCCCACCCATTCCTCGATCTTGGCCTCGGCGCGCACCTTGTATCCGCGCGATCCGTTCATCTGCGAAGGCGCGCCCGAGGGAGTCACGAGGCGGAGCGTCCACGTGTCGTTCTCGGTGTCCTGGTCGATCTGGAAGTTGCTCTGCTCCACGAAGGTGCCCTGGTCGTTCTCGCGCAACCAATCCACACCCAAATTGAAGCGGTACTTTTTCTGGATGAGTCCGCCCATGCCATTGGGATAGACGTACTCGCGCTGTTCGCCCTGCTCCACGTGCCAGTTGACCACAGGGTGTGCGGTGAGCGGCACGAAGGATGCCATGTGACTGGGCGTGATACCACCGATCATGTCCAGCGACTCCAACTCCAACTCGCGGCGTTCGATCAGCAAGTTGGCATTGGGCAAAGGCTGCATGTCGCACGGTGTGCCTACGGTGAAGTCCTCCTCGATGTCGGTGTCCCACCACAGCACTTCAGCCTCTGCGCGGATGATGCCATGCACGTAGTTGGGGCGCGGGAAGGCAGCCTCCACCATGATGCCCACCTTGATGCTCGCGATGTCCGCTGTGAATGCCGTGAGGCGCGCACCACCGATCAGGTAGGCCATGCCCTGCGCATACCAGTTGTTGATGCCGAAGTCGGTGCTGCCGTTGCAGGTGCAGAGCTCGTAGCTCATCATGGCGAGATCGGCGCCGCAGAGCACGTCCACCACCAGGCCGGTCCCGATCGCGGTGAAATCACCCTTGGCCTTGATGTGCGCACCTGCCATGAAGCCGATGCCAAGGCCCTGGGCAAGGTTGCCCATCATGTTGGGTGTGAAGTTGAAGAAGTCCTGGACTTCCGCAGGCAACACCGGTGGTGGCAGTTGCTGGCCGGTCATGAAGTAGGCACCGGCCGTTGCACTCAAAGGATACACATCGATGCCAAGACCGATGGGTTCCGTGGGTGTGCCGGCTTTGAAGCACCACAGCGTGGGCGAGCGATAGAAGCTCAGCTGGCCGTTCACTTCGAAGAGCGGCGTGGCCTTGGGCACGTTGCCGTTCAGCACCAGGTCGGCACTGAAGGTGCGCGTGCTGAAGTTGTACATCACTTCAAGCGTGGTGTACACCATGGCGGTCTCCTCACTGGCGGTCTCGATGGCTTCCATCACATAGCCGTTCCCGTTCAGCGCGATCAGGCCAAGCCCACCGGTGCCGGTGTTGAACTGCACAGTGAGCGTTGCGTCAGCATTGAAGGTGCTGCTCTCCGGCGTGAGGCCCAGGATCACAGCTGCCTGGATGCCGGCCGTGTTCTTCTTCACGCTGAAGAGATCGCGTGCGTTCACGTTCTGCTGTGACATGGTGCGCGGACCGGGCGGCGATCCGTTCAGTTCCATGTTCCAGTATGCGCCGCCACCGAAGGCGTAGAGGTCCAGCGGTGTCGCAAGCGGAAACGGCGTTGAAAGACCGACCATTCCGAATGCATACCAGTAGGTGGTGGTGGCGTTGTTCTCCGGAACATTGCCGAAGAGCACGGTGCCCTGCACGGTGGTGGCATCGAGGAAGGTGAGGTCCAGGCTACCATCGAATCCACTGCCGAATTTGGGGTCGTCGTTGAAGAAGCCCACGCTGCCCTTCATCTTCACACCGCTCACATCGGCCTCCACGTAGATGGAACTGATCTCTGTGCCTTCCCGCGTCACCACCAGACTGTCCAGCGCTTCGATGCGGTTCTTGATGAACATGCTGACACCGCCGGAGATCGGCATCACGCCCTTGCTCAGGTCCATGCCAAGACCGACCAGCAACTTGGCGTTGTTCATGTCGCTGGCATCGAAGTCCAGTTGGTCCACCACCACGCCGAATCCAGCAACAGCCAAGGTGGCCGGGCTGAGGCCTGTTCCGAAGTTGCCGATGGAGATGTAGCTCGGACGGTTGCGCACGACCAGTTGCTCGATGGTGATGTCCGTGAGCTCGTTCTTCGGGATGTTGCCGATGAGCGAAGCGAAGGAGATGCGGCCGTTGATGGTGGCCTCGATCAGCGGTGTGCCGCTGCCAAGGGTGATCGCCAGCCCGCTGTTGTCCTCCAGGATGAAGCGCGCGTGCCATACGTCGAAGCTCAGCGAGTCGTTCTCTGCGGCCAATGCGAAACTGTGCAGGGTATTGTTTCCCGCGTAGTCCACGGAGGCCACGTAGATCAGGTCCTCTTCGGCGATGGGTAGTCGCAAGTTGCCCGCGAGGGCGCCACCCACCAGGCTGCTGGCCACGATCTCGAAATGCAGTGTGTCGATGCTGAAGTTCCAGTTGTCCAACAGGCCACTGTTGCGCGGCAGTACACCATTCGCGGCGAACTGTCCGCTGAATCCGGTGTCGTCGATCACAAGATCACGCCCTGCGAAAGTGGCGCGGTTGTTCGCGGTGTCGGTGCGGTTCGCCCAGCGCGGCATCACCACCTGCACCCGTTCGATGTAGAGGCCCTGCCACTCGGGCGTTTGCGCCCCGGGATGTCCCTCCGGGAATTGCATGCCCTGCAGGTTGGCGCTGATACTGTGATCGATGTAGGCCTGCTGCACTTGCATCGTATAGCCTTCGAGCTCCTTGTACTGGAAGCCCACCACGTTGGCGGCGCTCTGGCCCATGGCGTTGAAGTCGAGCATGGCCTGCCAGTCGCCCCACTCCACATACTGCACGGTGAAGCCCGCGAAGAGCGTGTCGTTGGTGGTCTGTCCGGCTGCGTTCACCGGCTTGAAGAGCGCCGGATCGAAGAGCGCACGGCCCTGCACATCCACACGCACGAGGCCGTTGCAATCGAAGGTGGCGCGCGTGCCCGCTCCCTGTGCATTGGCGGGGTCGAAGGCGAGGCGCACTTCTTCAGTCATCCGGAAACGCACTTCCTCCACCAGTTCCAGCACGGACTGGTCCTCGCTCACGGCCGGTCCGCCGGGCGTGAGGCAGAAATTCTTTCCGAGGAAACTCAGGTACTGCGGCTCCTCCAGATCGTCGGCGAGGCGTTGGATGTGCGCGACGTTGTAGGCTGCACGATCGGGGAAGAAGTGCATGCCCACCACCTGCAAGCGCCCGCTCTCCGGGCCGATGCTGAAGGGCAACGTGCTGCCGGTGTTCTGCATCACCGTGGCCGCTTGATCGATGTACCACTGCGGATCGGTGGCCTGCTGCCAGGCCACATCGCGATTGCCGCTGAAGCGGACGTTGCGGACGTTGGTGTTGAGGTCGGCCCAGGTCTGGTCGATCCACGAACCGCTGCGAACCACGGCTTCGGCTTGGCCGGCCACCACGATATCGTTGTTGTTCACCTGTAAGCCACTGAACTGCACCTTGATGCCGATGGGCAGGTAGCCCGTGGGTTGTACCACCGCTTCGCCGCTGTACGTGCCACTGCCGCTCACTTGCGTGATCGCGAGGATGAAGTGGCCCATGGTCACCAGGTCGCCGTTGCGCAGGTTCTGCCGCAGGTCGGTGGCGGGCGGTACGGCCACGTCACAGGGCGATGCACAATCGTAGGTGCCCGGGAAAGCGCCATCGGTGAGCACCACGCTTCCGGGATCATTGGGTGGTGGCGGTGGCAGCACATCGTCATTTCCAAATGGATCGGCCGCGCCGGGTGTGCCGTAGGTGAAGACCACCACATCGCTCCATCCGTTGTTCAGGATGTTCAGCGTGCCGAACTGCCGGTAGGCTCGCACGCGCACGGCGTACTCGTGGCCATCCTGCAGCTGCGGATATTCCATGCCGTAGAGGAAGAAGTTCACAGGAATATCCAGCTCGCTCAGCTGCAACATGTTCCCGGTAAGGAAGGCATCGTAGGGGTTGATCGGCAGCCCGGTGATGTCCATCATCTCCAGGCGGTATACCAGGTCGGGTGCGCTCACCGACGGAGGTATCCATGTGATGGTGAAGAAGGCCGGATCGGTGAAAGGGAGTTCCTGTCCGTTGGTGGGGGAGGTGATGATGGGTGGGTCGGCGGTGATCACCACGAACGGTGCCGAACAACCCTGCGGGTTGGTTCCACTGAGTGGAATGCCGGTGAAGAAGTCGTAAGCGCGGATGCACAGCGTGTACAGGCCTTCTGGCAAGGCGTTGTCGTTGATCAGGTCCTCCAGCGTGATACCGCTGTACAGCAGGTCGCTCTCGTTGTAGTTGTTGTAAATGGCCTGCAGTTCGCTGCCGCTGAAGAGCAACGATGCACCGGGGGCGAGTTCGATCGGTGTTTGCGGACGGGCCTCATCACGGGTGCGGATCTGCACGCCGTTGTTACCGTCGAGCACCGAGCCGAGGTACACCGTGAAGCTCTCGAAGGGGTTGTTGTTCTGCAGGCTGATCAGCGTGTTGTCGCCCATGTCCAGCACCTCGTCGGCGTGCAGTGGGTAGGGCGGCATCAGCACCAGCGACACGCTGATCGGCTGTGGCTGGGCATGTGCCACGGCTGTGAAAAGCAGTGTGCCGAGTAATGCTGCCACACGGCCATTCCGGAGGTGTTGGAGGAAGCTTCGCATGCCAACGAAGGTGACCGGATCCGCGAGCACCGACAAGCCTCGCGAGGGCTCCATTGAGCCGTTGGCGGGATCCATTGAGCAGTTCCCGATCATTATTTATCCGCTGGCTTGAAATGGAGCGATACATGGACCTCAACACGCGTACCGGGCATTTTTCGCCCGCTACTTTCCCCCTGTGAAACGCATGCGACACAGCCTCTGGGCCTTCGCCTTTGCACTGCTGCCGGTGCTTTCCGTTGCACAGACCGTGGACCCCGACGCCGATCCAGTACGCATCACCGGAGCGTTGGGTGGCACGCTCAGCGGCTACCAGATGAGTGGCATCAACGCGCGCCAGCAACCGCTCGGCTATTCGCTCAGCGGCACGCTCAACCTCTCGATCTATGGATGGTCACTTCCATTCTCCGTGGCCATCAGTCGGCAAGGCAGCACCTTCTCACAGCCCTTCACACGCTTCGGTGTGAGCCCGGAATACAAGTGGGTGAAACTGCACTCCGGACACCGCAACCTGCGCTTCTCGGAATTCACGCTGAACAACATCACCTTTCTCGGCGGTGGTGTGGAACTGCGTCCCAAGGCCTTCCGCTTCAGCGCCATGTACGGCATGTTGCAACAAGCGCAGCGCGCCGACGAGAACCGCTACGGCGTGGCCCAGTACAAGCGCATGGGCTATGGGGCGCTGCTGGGGCTGGGGAAGAAGAACACCTTCGACCTGACGTTCTTCCGCGCGGCGGATGACGTTACCTCGCTGCCTCTGCTGGATACCCTGCAACGCATTACGCCGCAGGCCAGCACCACCATCGGCTTGCGTTCTCGCGTGCAGTTCGCCAAGGATCGTCTGGTGCTGGACGCCGACATCGCCGTGGGTGCCTACACCCGCGACCTGAACGCCCCACGCCTGGATCCAGATGTCTACAACGATCGCCCCATCGTGGACGACCTGGGCTTCAACTATGCGAGCAACGTGGCGGGCGCGGGCACCGTGGGCCTGGACTATGTGAAGAACAAGTTCACCTCCGGGGTGCAGTACCGCTTGGTGCAACCTGGTTTCCGCACGCTGGGCGCCAACTACCTGCTTAGCGATGTGGAGCAGGTGACCGTGCGTACCGCCTTCCCGCTGGCGAAGGACAAGCTGCAACTCAGCGGACAGTTCGGTGTGCAGCGCAACAACTTGGGCGATCGGCGCTTCGCCAGTACCGCGCGGAACATCGGTTCGGCCAACGTGGCTTACCGTCCTTCCACGCGCGTGTCGGTCAACCTCAACTACGCCAATTTCAGCATCTACCAGACACTGCTGCTGGATACGCTCTTCGCCGATTCGGTGTTGATCGATCAGGTGAACCACCAGATGAACGTGGCCACGTTGTACCAGTACGGCGATGCCAAGCGCCAGCACAGTTGGAGCCTGATGACCGGCTACCAGCAGCTGAGCGACCGCAGCGATGGGCCCACCGACCTGGGCAACCGCTTGATCAACCTGAACCTGCAATACCAGCTGCGTTGGCTGGCCAGTCGCTGGGGCTTGGTGCTGGGTGCCAACTACAACGACTACAGCGCGCTGCTCACCACCAACGAACGCTACGGCGCCACCGTGGGCGGTACGCGCATACTGAAACAGGACAAGCTGCTGCTGCGCCTTACACACACCTGGAACCGCAGCCAGCTACCCACCCGCATGGATGACATCCACAGCACCAACTTCATGATGAACTACCGTATCAGCACCAGGCATTCCATCATGCTCAGCGCGGGCAACATCCGCCGAGAAGGCTTGCAGACATTCACCGAAACACGTGGCACCGTTGGGTATCGCATGCGCTTCTGATGTACCATAAGATACACTCACCTGCACCTGTACCGTCGACCCACTGGGTCGACAATACGGTGCTGTGGAACGATACGATCATGTCGACCCAGTGGGTCGACCTGCCTGCCGGCAGGCAGGCGCTACGGGTGCGTTTCCGCACCCGCATCACCACATCACCACATCACCACATCACCACATCACCACACCCCCACCAACACCCCCACACCCATGATCCGCAACTTTACCCCGATCCTCTTCCTCGCTGCCACCGGCCTCTGCGCGCAGCCCACCATCCCACAGATCTCGCTTGCCGTGGGTGATGTACTGGTACTCGATGCCGCCTTCCCGATCACCGAAGCGGGACCATCAGGGAACAACGTGACCTGGAATTTCGCGTCGCCCGGCTTTAGCAATGACCAATGGACCTACACTGCCCAGCTGGCGTCGAGCACATCCTTTGCAAGCGACTTCCCCGGCGCCACCATGGCTCTGGTCGCTCAGCTTACTGCCGACTTCACCGGGTATTTTTTCCTGGATTTCAACGGCGGCTTCAACGATCACGGGGAATTGATCGACGATGATGGCTTCGAGGTTGCCAACGTGAACACCGATCCGCTCACCTTCTACACCACACCGTTGACCATCAGCAGCAGTGGGTCGGACACTTACTTCACCGAGAGCGACTTCACCGGTATGACGACGACCATTTCCGGCGACCACACATGGGAGGTGGATGGACATGGCACCCTGATCCTACCCAACGCGACCTACACCAATGTGCTGCGGATACATGCCACGCAGGAGGAAATATTCACGATAGATATCGGCGGTGGGCCGGTGGAAATAGCTTCATCACGCGATGAATGGTGGTGGGTGAAGGCCGGCTACCCCTTTCCGTTGCTGGTCTTCTCCATCGAGGACGATGGCTTCGAGACGGAGATCGGCGCTACGGCTGCCACCGTGAGCTTCAACGGTGCTACATCCATCGCCGAACGAACGGAACTGCCCATGCGCGTGTATCCCAACCCGGTGCGCGACCAGGTTACCATCGAACTGGAGGCCAGTGGCACCGTGCAGTACCGCGTGTTGGATGCATTGGGTCGTGAAGTTCTGCACGGAAGTGTGGCGGCTGGAGGATCGCTTCGGCACAGCATCGATATCGCTGCGCTGGGCACCGGTGTTTACCACTTGGAAGTGCGCAGCCAGCTAGGGGTTGCCACCGCCCGCTTGGTGAAGGAGTAGTGTGCAATGTGATCACCACAGCTAACCAAATAAACATGCAACGTATCATCACCCTTCTTGCACTCGCCTTCTTAGTAAGCACAGCGGCGTACACCCAAGGTTGCCTGCCCGGTGGCCTCGTCCTTACCACGCAGGCACAGGTCAATAGCTTTCCGCAGGATCATCCCGGATGCACCACCATTGAAGGCTACCTGCAGATAGGCCCTGGTGCCATCAACAACCTGGCTGGCTTGTCGCAGATCGTCGCTGTGGACGGCTACCTGCAGATCGGGGCGAACCCACAACTCACCAGCCTCGCTGGAATGGAGAACCTTAACAGCGTGGGCGGAAGGCTCGGCATTACGGGCAACGCGCAGCTCAGTGACATCAGCGCGCTGGGGAATGTGACTGCGGTGGGCGGTACACTCGAGATCAGCACGAACAACAACCTCATCAGCCTGCAGGGACTTGGTGGCATCACCAGTGTTGGTGGCGAACTGGAGATCACGGAAAGTCTCGGCCTTACCAACCTGCAAGGCTTGGAGGGTATCCAGACCATTGGTCAAGGCATCCTCATCAACGACAACCCGGCGCTCGCCACCATGCAGGGCCTTTCTCCGACCAGTGTGGGCGGCGGATTCAGCCTGATGAACAATCCACAGCTCATGGATCTGAGCGCCGCCAGCGAACTCACGTCGCTCGGTGGTGTGCTCTCGCTGAACGGCAACACTTCGATCCTCAGCTTGCAGGAGCTCTCCGGTATCACGTCGATCAACGGCGTGCTCAGGGTCTCGGGCGGTTCCGGCTTGATGTCGCTGGATGGGCTGCAGAACATCGACGGCAGTTCGATCCTCAACCTGATCATCGTGAACAACCCGGGACTCTTCCAGTGCGCGGTGGAAAGCCTGTGTAACTACCTCGCGATCCCAGCAAGCATGGCGAACATCACGGGCAATGCTACCGGTTGCGCCTCGCGGGCAGAGGTGGAGGATGCGTGTGTGTTGCTTTCCATGGATGGAACGGGCCGCGTTGACAACATGCTGTCCATCTTCCCGAATCCTTCCACAGGCCAGGTACAACTGAAGTTCGAAGGCCGTGAAAATGGGGTGCTCAATGTGTTTGACATGGCCGGAAGGTCGGTACATGAGGAGCGCATCATCACAGCAGGTGAAAGCGACTTCGCACTTGATCTGTCCCACCTGCCACCCGGTATCTACGCCCTGCATCTTCAGGGGGGTGACCAGAAGTTCACCACCCGTCTCGTTCGTCACTGACCACAACCAAACTGCCATGAAACACCTTCTACCACTCGCATTTTGCGTCCTCGCGATCACTTCGGCACAAGCTCAACCCGGAAGCATCGATCTCAGCTTCGATCCCGGACTCGGGGTGCAAACTCCCGGCGCGGTGGAGGCCATCGCGATCCAGCCCGATGGCAAGATCATCGCCGTGGGCGGCTTCCTCACCTACGACGGCCAGCCCAGCAAGAACATCGTGCGCATCAACCCGGACGGCACACGGGACGAGACTTTTGATGTGGGCAGTGGCTTCACTGCAATTGGGCAGGATCCCTCCGGATCTTCAGGGCGGTGCCAGGCCGTCGCCGTCCAGCCTGATGGCAAGATCCTGGTCGGTGGATCTTTCACCAGCTACAATGGCACATCGATCAACCGCATCGCGCGCCTCAACGCCGATGGCAGCATCGATCAGGATTTCAGCATTGGACTCGGATTCAACAACGCCGTGCTGGATATCGGTGTACGGTCGGATGCTAGCATCTTGTGTGGTGGTCAATTCACCAGCTTCAACAGCGTCACCCGGAGTAAGGTGGCACGGCTCCTCCCGGATGGTTCGCTTGACATCGACTTTGTTCCTCCAGCCATTGATGTGAACGTCTTCCAAGTGGTCCCACAGTCCGATGGGAAGGTGTTGCTCGGCGGAACGATCACCTCGGTGGGCGGTACGCCAGTGGGCAGGCTGGTGCGGCTGAATAGTGATGGAAGTTTGGATGCAGGCTTCCCACAAGGCACCGGGTTCAACAACTTGGTGTTGGCTATCCACCTTATGGACGATGGCCGCATCATGGTGGGCGGTGGGTTCACCGAATATGATGGCAGCTCCCGGGCGCGCATCGTACGCTTGTTGCCTGATGGCAGTTTGGACATGAACTTCCTAGCCAGCATCGGGACAGGCAGTGACCAGGTGCGTGCCATCGTGGAGCAGGACGATGGGAAGTACATCCTGATGGGAACCTTTTTCCAAGCCAATGCTGAACCATTCACCCGCATCGTGCGCCTGTTGCCGGATGGCGCCAATGACCCCGCATTCGACCCAGGCCTAGGCTTCGCCAATGTGGTACAGGATGCCCTGCTCCAACCCGATGGCAAGCTCGTGGCAGGCGGATATTTCACAGCCTATGATGGAGTGCCGCGCGTAGGCCTGGCGCGCTTGAACACGACCGGAACCACCGCCATTGCAGAAGGGTCAGGGCTGGAATTCGAACTGTTCCCGAATCCTACCAACGGCCTCGTGACGTTGCGTGGCGATCTCCAAGGGAAGGTGGAAGTGCGTGTGCTGGATGCCACGGGACGTGCGGTGGTGGAACGTATGGCGCGGGGTGTGCAAGGTTCCGTGTTGGCGATGGACCTGGGTGATCTGGGGGCCGGGACGTACGTGGTGCAGGTGCGCAGCGAACAGGCCTCCGCGACACGGGTGCTGATCAGGGAGTGAGACTCGCGACGTCACGGATCGCAGCGCTCACCCCAGCAAAGCCAAGATCCGCTGCAACTCCTCATCGCTCCTGAACGGGATCTCGATCTTCCCTTTCCCTTCGGCGGTCTGCTTCACGCTCACCTTGCTGCCGAAGCGTTCGCCAAGCTGACGGCCCAACTCCTTGTTGGGTCTTGCGGCAGAGCCGCTACTCTTGCTGCCCTTCACTGCGGTGCGTGCAAGATCTTCCACCTGCCGCACGCTCAGCTGGCTCTCAATGATCCGGTTGTAGAGGTCCACCTGACGTGCAGGATCGGTGATCGCGATCAATGCCCGGGCATGGCCCATGCCGATGTTGCGCTGGCGCAGACCCAGTTGGATCTCGGCAGGTAGCTTCAAAAGCCGCAGGTAGTTGGTCACCGTTGTGCGGTCCTTGCCCACCTTCTCGCTCAGTTGCTCCTGGGTCAGCTTCACCTCCTCGATCAGACGCTGGAAACTGATGGCCACCTCGATGGCATCGAGTTCCTCGCGTTGGATGTTCTCCACCAGGGCCATCTCGAGCATGGCCTCGTCGTTGGCGATGCGGATGTAGGCTGGCAATTCGGTGAGCCCTGCCAGTTGCGAGGCCCGGAAACGCCGCTCGCCGCTGATCAGCTGGTAGCGGTCGTAGCCCAGTTTGCGCACGGTCACCGGCTGGATGATGCCCAGTTGGGTGATGCTCTGCGCGAGCTCAGCCAACGCTTCATCGCTGAAGTGCGTGCGCGGCTGGAAGGGGTTTGGCTCGATCTGCGCGATGGGCAATGCGCTCACTGAACCGCTGGTGCGCGGTTGGTGTGACGTGCCATGTACCGCACTGGTGGTAATGTCGCTGGCGGGGTCGTCCAGCAGGGCGCTCAGTCCGCGACCCAATCCTTTCTTTTTCATGCTCCTTGTTCCATCACGATGGTGCGCTCGCTCTCGGGGATGCGCGTGAGGCTGTTCTTCTGCAGGATCTCCCGGGCGAGGTTCAGGTAGTTCACCGCGCCTTTGCTGCTGGCATCGTGCATGATGATGGTCTGCCCATGGCTGGGTGCCTCGCCCAGCGCCACGTTACGGTGGATCACGGTGTCGAACACCAGCTGCTGGAAGTGGGTCTTCACTTCTTCCACCACCTGGTTGGCCAAGCGCAGGCGACTGTCGTACATGGTGAGCAGCATGCCCTCGATGACGAGCTCAGGGTTCAGGCGTTGCTGAACGATCTTGATGGTGTTGAGCAGCTTGCCCAAGCCTTCCAAGGCGAAATACTCGCATTGCACGGGCACGATCACGCTGTCGGCACAGGTCAGGCTGTTCACGGTGACCAATCCGAGCGACGGAGAGCAATCGATGATGATGAAGTCGTAGAGGTCGCGCAACGGTTCCAGCACCTTCTTCATTTGGTGCTCACGCTCGGCCATGTCGATCATCTCGATCTCGGCACCCACCAGGTCGATGTGGCCGGGTAGGAGGTCGAGGTTGGGATTGTCCGTGTTGATGATGACCTCGCTGGCGGGAATGTTATTGATGATGCACTCGTAGATGCTGGCCTTCACCTGCCGGGGATCGAAGCCTGTGCCACTGGTGGCGTTGGCCTGCGGATCGGCATCGACCAACAAGGTGCGGCGCTCCAGTACGCCAAGGCTGGCGGCCAGGTTGATGGCGGTGGTGGTCTTGCCCACGCCGCCTTTCTGGTTCACGATTGAGATGATCTTGGCCATGTTCTTTTTTGGGTTGGGGGCGGAAATTTCCGCCCCGTACGTTCCTTATTGGATGTCGATGGTCTCGCCAATGGGGGGGAGCAGTAGTTCGATGCCCGCGTTGCTGAAGGCCGAGCGAGCCTGTTCCTGGTTGATGGTGATGGGAGGGAAGGTGTCGTAGTGTAGGCCGACCACCTTGGTCACACCCATTAGTTGTGCTGCTTCCACGGCGTCGTCCACGCCCATGGTGAAGTGGTCGCCAAGGGGTAGGCAGGCGAATTTCAGATCGAAACGCCGCAGGAGTTGCATGTCCAGGGTGAGCGCCGTGTCGCCTGCATGGTGGAAGGCACCTTCAGGTCCCTGCACGACGAAACCGCCTGGGTTCCCGCCATAGCTTCCGTCGGGAAGTTCGCTGCTGTGTTGGGCAATGGTCATGCGGATGTTCAACCCGCCCACGGTGGTACTTCCCCCGAGGTTCATGCCGATGCCCCTCTCGATACCTTTCTTCCCGAACCAGTTCACCACTTCGTAGTTGGCGATCAGCGTGGCACCCGTGCGCTTCACGATCGCCTCGGTATCCAGCACATGGTCGCCATGTCCGTGGGTGAGCAGCACCAGGTCCGCAGGCACTTTTTCCAGGTCGATCGCCTTGGCAAGCGGATTCCCACTGATGAAGGGGTCCACCAGCACCTGCTTGCCACCGATCAGGATGCCAACGCAGGAGTGGCCGTAGTAGGTGAGACGCATTGGTGCTGTTCTTCGGTCGATCGCATAAACGTTGGGTCAACGCTTATGCGACCGGCGCAAAGTACCGGCATGCAGCACGGTCGTCCGTGTTGATAAGTTAGGGAGTTTTGAACAAGCTGTTGTTCCGCCCGAGAACCGGGGCCTGGATCATATGTCCTTGCGGTCGAGGTCCTCGAAATTCACGTCGCTGTACGGCGGGGGATCATCACCGGCAGGTCCATTGGACGAGTTTTCGTCCGGACGGTAACTGCCTGTGGAACGGAGGCGGTCGATCTCACCGATCGCATCGTTCAGGCCGTCGACGAACTTATCGAAATCCTCCTTGTACAGGAAGATCTTGTGCTTGTCGTAGTGGGCGGTGCCGTCGGGGTTCGTGTGTTTCTTGCTTTCGGTAATGGTCAGGAACAGATCATTGCCCCGGGTACTCTTCACATCGAAGAAATACGTGCGTTTTCCCGCCCGTACCGCCTTTGAATACACATCCTCGCGATCGTCGATCATCGTATGGGGGCCGCTTTGCTCCTGCGGTATGCGATCCAAATATAGAAGAGTTGGGCAAAGGGGCAAACCCATAGCGGCCCAGAGGTAGGGCCCACGCTCCTTCAAGGCAACGGCGTATGCCGTGCTTCCTCCAGCATCTGTTCCTCGTGGGCCGTGGCGTAATAGCCTCCACGAGCCACCAATTGCGCATGGGTACCTTCCTCCACCACACGGCCATGGTCGAGCACCAGGATATGTGCGGCATCGCGCACGGCACTGATGCGGTGGCTGATCAGGATGGTGGTGCGACCCTGCATTTCGCTGCGTAAAATGCGCAGGATGGCCTCTTCGGTGGCTGTATCAACGGCACTCAGCGCATCGTCGAACAGCAGGATGCGTGGTCGCCTGGCAATGGCCCGGGCGATGCTCACACGTTGTTTCTGGCCACCGCTCAAGGTGATGCCACGCTCCCCCAAATGCGTGGCGTAGCCTTTTGGCAGGTCCACGATATTGTCATGCACCTGGGCCGAGCGCGCAGCGGCCTCCACGCGGTGGTCCAGATCGGAAGTATGGTCCAGACTGAAACCGATGTTGTTGCGGATGCTGTCGCTGAACAGGAACACATCCTGGGGCACGAAGCCCAGTTGGCCACGAAGCTCGGAGAGGGACCACTGCTGGATCGGGGTGCCGTCGATGAGGACCTCACCTTCGGTCGCGTCGTACAGCCGTCCGATCAGTTCGGCCACGGTGCTCTTCCCCGAGCCGGTATGGCCCACGATGGCCAGGGAGCCCCCCGCCGGCAGAGGGACCGACACCTGTTCCAGTGCCTTGATCCCCGTGTCGGGATAGACGAAGGAGACGTTGCGGAAGGTAATGGCACCCTTGATCTCCTCCTTCGTAGCGGCCGGAGCCTCCCCGGAGGACGGTGCCGTGATCTCCGGTGGCGTATCGAGGAACTCATTGATGCGCTCCATGCTGGCCGATGCCTGTTGTATGAGGGAGGTGACCCAGCCCACGGAGGCGAAGGGCCAGGTGAGCATATTCACGTAAATGACGAACTCGGCAATGTTGCCAACGGTCACCGTTGGGTCGCCGTTGATCAATTTCATGCCACCCACGAAGATCGTGAGCACGGTACTGAGCCCGATCAGTAGCATGATCGAAGGCATGAACAGGGCATCCACGCGGGCCTGGTCCAGACTGCGTAAGCGGTATTCGGCTGCAGCCTCGGAAAAACGTTCCACCGCCATGCGTTCCTTGGAATAGGCTTTGAGCACCCGGATCCCACTGAAGCTCTCCTGGGCCAGGGTGCTCAAACGGCTCTGCTGCTGTTGCACGGCCATGCTCCGGCGGTTGATCACCTCGCTGACGTAGTAGATGATCACGCTCATCACCGGCAGTGGTGCCAGGGTCCACAGCGTAAGGGCCGGGTTCACATGGAGCATGAAGCCGATGCATAGCACGAACAGCACCACCAGGTTCACCGTGTACATCACCGCCGGGCCCAGGTACATGCGCACCTGTCCGACATCCTCGCTGATGCGGTTCATGAGGTCGCCGGTACTGTTGCGCTTGTAGAAGGCACGATCCAACTCCTGGTAGTGGGCATAGATGCGGTTCTTCAGATCGTACTCGATCAGCCTGCTCATCACGATGATCGTCTGCCGCATCAGGAACAGGAAGAAACCTTTCAGCACCGCGAAGGCGAGGAACAGCAGTGCGAGCAGCCCGGCAGCCCACACCACGGTGCCAGCGATGGCACTATCATCGTGCAGATCCTGCAATCGCGATGCGAGGTCCAGGCCGGTCCAACCCAACCAAAGCTGGAGCAGTTCGGGCACAGGCAGTCGGCGTTCAGCAGGGGGGAGGTCCATCTGGTGGATCCCTTGGGCGATCAGGTCGATCGCCTCGCGTACCACCTGGGGCGAGTACACGGCGAAGAGATTGCTGAGCACGATGAAGACGATGCCCAGCAACATGTGCCAGCGGTACTTGGCGAAATATGGGTTCAGCTTGAGGAGCGGTCGCATGCGGCCGGTGTGGAACTTGCTACTTTTGCGCCGCCTGCTCCGGTGGCGTACTTGGTTGAACGCTCCAAAGGTAGGCGCGTGCCATGGAGGAGCAGGAGTGCGCAAGGCCTGTAACCGGAAGCACCACCCACGCTCCCCCATATACCATCACCGCATGGCCACCACCACCAGCAAGCTCCCCAAAGTGAACGATACCGTACTCGGCATCATGGAGAAGCACGACCATGAGCAGGTGCTTTTCTGCCACGACCGCGCCACCGGTCTCAAGGCCATCATTGCGATCCACGACACCACCCTGGGGCCCGCCCTGGGTGGAACGCGCATGTGGGCGTACGCCAGTGAGGCTGAAGCGCTGAACGATGTGATGCGTCTGAGCCGTGGTATGACCTACAAAAGCGCCTTGGCGGGACTTGACCTGGGTGGAGGCAAGGCCGTGATCATCGGCGATGCACGCACGCAGAAGACCGAGGCCATGTTCCGCCGTTTCGGGCAGTTCGTGGAGAGCCTCAATGGCCGCTATATCACCGCCGAGGACGTGGGCATGAGCACCATGGAAATGGTGAACATCCGCAAAGAGACCAGTTACGTGGCCGGCCTTCCCGAGGAGATGGGCGGCAGTGGCGACCCCAGCCCGGTGACCGCTTATGGTGTGTACATGGGCATGAAGGCCGCCGCCAAGATCGCCTATGGCAATGACAGTCTGGGAGGACGCAAGATCGTCGTGCAGGGTGCCGGGAACGTGGGGGGTTACCTCGTAGCCCACCTTGTGAAGGAGGGGGCCAAGATTTCCCTCAGCGACATCCATGAGGACCGTTGTGCAGCACTTACCAAGGAGTTCCCGGGCATCACTGTGGTGGGAGCCGATGCGGTGTACGACCTCGATATGGATATCTACTCGCCCTGCGCCCTGGGGGCCACCGTGAACGACGAGACCCTCAAACGCTTGAAGTGCAGCGTGATCGCGGGCGGTGCCAACAACCAGCTGGCCAGCGAGGAACTGCATGGTAAGGTGGTGATGGAGAAGGGCATCCTCTACGCGCCCGACTTCCTCATCAACGCGGGTGGCATCATCAACTGTGCCTGGGAGCGCAAGGGCTATGTGCGCCAGGCAGCGATGAACCAGACCGAAGGCATCTACGACACGGCCCTGCGGATCTTCAAGGCCAGCTCCGAGCTGGGCATTCCCACCTACCTCGCGGCCAACCAGGCTGCCGAGCACCGGATCACCAGCATTCGCGAGGCCGGCCTGCGCTTCTGAACCCCCATGCTCAATCGCCGGTATCTACGCATCAAGGTCTTCCACGCGCTGTACGCCTACTGGCAGGGCGATGACGCCCGGGCCCCGGGCATCGAGAAGGAACTGCTCAACGGTATCGAGCGCACCTACGACAATTTCCTGGCGCTGCTGCTCACCTTCGGCGAACTGCGCCACATCGCTGAGATGCGCATGGAGGAGCGCCGGAAGAAACATCTGCCCACGGCCGACGATCTGTTGCCTAACAAACGTTTCGTGGAGAACAAGCTCCTTGGCCTGTTGGCGACGAGCGAACGACTGCGCACCGAATGTCAGCGCCGCCGCGTGAGCTGGGTTGGTGAGCACGAAGTGTTCAAGACGATGTACCGCGAGATCGAGGCAACGGATGTTTTCCGCAATTACATGCAGGATCCGGCACCCAGCTTTCGGAAGGACCAGGCTTTCCTGCTCCAGCTCTTCACCGCGCACATCGCCAACAGTGGCGCGTTGCAGGACGTGTACGAATCGCGCAGCATCCATTGGATGGAGGACCTGGACCTGGCCGCGGCCATGGTGAAACGCAACATCGAGCAGATCCGCGAGGGTGACGACGGGGATCTGGACCTGCCGGAATTGGAGCGCGAGCCGAAGGAGGAGTACGACTTCGTGAAGGCGCTGTTCCGTAAGTCCATCGACCTGGGAGAGGAACACGAGAAAGCCATCGCTGCCAAGGCCAGCAACTGGGAATCGGACCGGATCGCGCTGAGCGATATGATCCTGATGAAGATGGCCCTGGCCGAAGTGCGGATCTTCGACCAGATCCCGGTGAAGGTGACCTTGAACGAGTACATCGAGATCGCCAAGGCCTACAGCACCCCGAAGAGCAAGGGATTCATCAACGGGGTGTTGGACAAACTGTTCATCGAGATGCGCAGCGATGGCCGCATCAACAAGGTGGGCAGGGGACTGCTTGAAAGTTGAACGCCATGATCCGAACCACCTGCTCCTTCGTGCTGCTCCTGCTGGTCCTCCTGACCGGGTGCAGGATCACGGACCACAGTGAACGGGGCGACGAAGTGACCCCTGATGTGATCCGCTTCGAGGCTTCCGGATACGAGTCCGTGGATGCCTCCGAACTGCCGATGATCGAATTCGAGGAGGATCACTTCGACATGGGCAAGGTGGTGCAGGGCAAGCAGGTGGAGCACCGGTTCCACTTCCGCAATACCGGCGGCAACGCGTTGGTGATCTCCGATGTGCGGGGCTCCTGTGGTTGCACAGTGAGCAAAGAATGGCCCAAGAGCCCGATCAAGCCCGGTGGCAAGGGCAGCATCCTGGTGACCTTCGACAGTGAAGGACGCAGCGGGCGCCAGGACAAGACCGTGACGGTGGTGGCGAATACATCGCCGCCGACCAACGTGCTCACCATCTCGGGAGAAGTATTGGGCCCGCAGGGCGTTGTTCCCATTGAATGAACCAGAACCACTCTTCGATACCATGACAAGCGCAGTGATATTCCTTCAAGCCGATACCGAACAGAACCCGGCCAGTTTCTGGATCATGATGGGCCTCCTGATGGTGGTCTTCTACTTCTTCATGATCCGCCCTCAACAGAAGAAGGCCAAGGACGCCCGCAAGTTCCGCGAGTCACTGGAGAAGGGCAACAAGGTGGTGACGATCGGCGGCATCCATGGCAAGGTGCTGGAGGTGAACGAGACCACCGTTCTACTTGAGGTGGACAGCAATGTGAAGCTCCGATTCGAGAAGAGCGCCATCGCCCTGGACAACACCATGCAGTTGACCGACGCGACGGCCAAGACCTGAGCGCTTCCCCCGACCAAGCAACCCAGCACATGTTGCACGTTGGCCTCACCGGTGGCATCGGCAGTGGGAAGACCACTGTGGCCAGGGTGTTCAGCCTGCTCGGTGTACCTGTGTTCGAAGCGGATGCTGTGGGCAAGGCCTTGTTGGATGAGGATCCCGATCTTCGGAGGGCGGTCCAGGAACGCTTCGGCCCCGAACTGTACGCTTCCGGCGCACTCGACCGCAAAGCCCTCGCGAACTTGGTGTTCAACGATCCGACTGAGCTGGCAGCGCTCAATGCCTTGGTGCACCCTGCGGTCCGCAAGGCGTTCCACACCTGGGCAGAGCAACAGAAGGAAAGCTATGTGATCATGGAGGCCGCCATCCTTGCCGAGACCGGCGGGCATGCGGCCCTGGACCGGATCGTGGTGGTCAGTGCACCGGAGGAACAACGTATCCAGCGCGTGATGCGCCGCGATGGGGTCTCGCACGACGCTGTGCAGGCACGCATTCGCAACCAGGCATCGGAGCAGGAACGACTGGCGATCGCGCAGCATGTGGTGGTGAATGATGACACGCAACTGGTGATCCCGCAGGTCATGAAAGTTCACCGCGCGCTTTTTCAAGCCGCCATGCCATGAGCAACGAGCCTGCCAACCTGCCTCTCTCCACCGTAGCAATGGTCTTCGGAATGCTCAGCATCCCATTGGCCTTCGCGCGCCACCTGGTCTCACTGGCATTGGTTCTCGCACTATTGGGCCTGGTGTGTGCACTGGTGGGACGCTGGAGTGTGAAGCGCCGACCCGCCAGGTGGACCAGCTACAGCGTGGAACGGGCACGGATAGGTCTTATGACGGCCTTGTTGGGTGTACTTTGCTCCGTGGTGATGTGGACCCTGTGGGCCCGCAACATGCTGTTCTAGGGATCAGCTTAGGCGCGCATGGCCCGCGGATGCTGCGCCACACCCTGCAACACGCATTCCACGCCGAACACCTCAAGCATTCGGAAGAGCAATCGGGCCGTGGCCTCCGCATCGTTCAAAGCGCGGTGGGCGGCGGTGTAAGGAACGCCGAAGTGGCGGCAAAGACTGCCGAGGTTGTAATGGGTGAGGCCCGGCACCAGGCGTCGTGCGGCCCGCTCGGTGCAAAGGATCGGTCTGTCGAACACCAGTCCGGTCCGAGCGAACTCATGCTCCATGGCAGTCATGTCGAAACGCACGTTGTGGGCCACCACGATCCTGTCCTGGGTAAGCGTGCCCAAGGTGCGGGCCACTTCGGTGAACGTGGGGGACCCGGTGAGCATGTCCTCCCGGATGCCGGTGAGCTTGCTCACGAAGGGTGAAATGGGTTTGCGAGGGCTTACCAGGCTATCCCATCGCAAGCGTTCCTGCGTGCCATCGATCACCAACACGGCGACCTCCATCACCCGGCCTTCCTTGGGGTCACCACTGGTGGTCTCCACATCCAACACCGCGAATCGCATACGCTCCATGGCGGCCTCATACGGGGACAGGGGTACAGGGGTTGCCGTGATCGGAGCTTCCGCTAACTTGCCGCCCTGCCCGCTCATGCCCCTGTACACCTGCCGGAAAAAGGACAGCACCCGCAAAGGCCCGGGGATGTTCCGAACAGTTCCGGCGGTGCTGAGATCCCGTGGGTCCATCTGGGTAGGTAAGGGTGGGCAGGGTAGTGGTACCAGAATGCGCACAAAGATGACATCCGGAGCGATATATCCTAACACGTGGGCATGCGAAGGCCGATGGGTCCAGGGATGGTTTGGAGTGATCGAGGCCATGCTCATTCACCGATAATGGACCCTGTCACCGATGCGCCTGATCTATCATTTTCTTTTCTGCACGTGGGCCGGGTGGCGGATCGTGGATGAACGGACCGAACCAATGGACCGCTACATCATCGTGGTGGCGCCACACACCAGCAACTGGGATTTCTTCGTGGGCCTGGCCGTGCGGAAGCTGGCCCCCCTGGGGGATGTGAAGTTCCTGGCGAAAAAATCCTTGTTCAAGCCACCGCTCGGGTGGTTCTTCCGGTTCATGGGCGGCTATCCGGTGGATCGAAGCGGACATCTCAACCAGGTCGATGCGGTGGTGGCCATGTTCCGTCGTGGTGAGATCCACAAGATCGCCATAACTCCGGAAGGGACACGCAAGTACCAGCCGAATTGGAAGACGGGCTTCCACCACATCGCCACCAAGGCCGGG
This sequence comes from Flavobacteriales bacterium, assembly GCA_041745875.1. Taxonomy (GTDB): domain Bacteria; phylum Bacteroidota; class Bacteroidia; order Flavobacteriales_F; family PHOS-HE28; genus PHOS-HE28. The sequence goes on from JBGTIB010000151.1 coordinate 23,293, forward strand.
GTGCCCATCGTGCTCAGCGCATTCGACTACGGCGCGCGCACAGTGTTCATCAGTACCCCTTTTTCGATCACAACCGACCTTGAAGGAGATATCGAACGAATGAAGGCCTGGTTCAGGCCACACAAAGGTCGCAATCCGGAGGACGGCATCCGCTGATCCGGCATGATGATGGCAGTGCTGCAGCGCTCCCAACCCGCGAACACATGCGAACCCTCCTGTTGCTTTTGGCCCTCTTGCTGGCGCTTGCCACTACAGCCCAGAATGACAAGTTCCCGGCCCTCGAAGGCGAAACTGCCGAGGGGCGCAATGTCGACCTGCCGCGTTCGGAGGCCAAGCCTTACACCCTGGTGGGCATCGCGATCAGCCAAAAGGCCTCTCCACTGCTGGAGGAATGGTACGAACCCGCCTATCTGCGCTTCGTGGCCAAGCATGGATTGTTCGCTGGGGCATATGACGCGGATGTCTACTTCGTACCGCTTTTCGTCGGAGTGAACAAAGCGGCTTACGAACCCAGCCTGCGCAAGTTCAGGAAGAGCGCAGATCCGGAGATCGTCGATCATGTCCTGTTCTCGAAGTCCGAATTGGAACCACTGCAGCATGTGCTAGGGCTGGAGGACAAGAACATCCCCTACTTCTTCGTCCTCGACGGTGAAGGGCGCATCATCCACCGTTCGAAAGGACCGTTCACCGACGAGAAGTTGGACGCCATGGAAGAGGTGATGCTCGATTGAAGCCCACCTCCTCCATGGATCGCCTTGGACAATACCTTTGCCCGCACATCAAGAAAAAGCCATGACCATCATGTTACCATTCACCGTTTCCGTACTTCTGGGTCTCTCCCTTTCGGCCTGCACCCCTTCCGCACCGGACAACGCCGAAGGCATCGTGGCGGCAGTGAACCCAACCATCGATCAACCAGCTAGCAACGTGGAGAACAACAACGAAGGCGTATTCGCCAAGATCAAGACGAACAAGGGTACCATCACCGTAAGACTGGAGTATGAGAAGGCGCCGATGACGGTGGCCAACTTCGTGGGTCTTGCGGAAGGGACCGTGAAGAACACGGCCAAGGGTGGGGGAGAGCCCTATTTCAATGGCCTGGTGTTCCACCGTGTGATCCCCGATTTCATGATCCAGGGCGGCGACCCCACCGGGACCGGCATGGGTGGGCCCGGCTACATGTTCGCCGATGAGATACACCCCGAATTGAAGCACAACCGCGCTGGTGTGTTGAGTATGGCCAACTCAGGCCCGGCCACCAATGGCAGTCAGTTCTTCATAACGCATAAGGAGACGGCCTGGCTGGATGGCAAGCACACGGTATTCGGCTTCGTGACCGAAGGCCAGGATGTGGTGAACGCCATTGAACAAGGCGACCGAATCGAGAGCATGACGATCGAACGCGTAGGCAAAGCTGCCAATGCGTGGGATGGTACGAAGGTGCTGACCGACAACGCCGGCAAGTTCAAGGCCCGTTAGGACCGGCGCCTTCCACCTCCACCGCCGCTGCGGCCTCGGCGTGCTCCCTCCTTGGGGCCGCCCGGGCCGCTTCGGCTTTTCTCCACCCGTGCGGTGGGGTCGTAGGCCGGGCCCCGTCCGAAATGTTCCGGTACCTCCATTTTGCGGATGGCATAGCCGATGAGCGCCTCGATACGACCGAATTCGCGCATCTGCTTTTCGTTCACGAAGGTGATGGCCTGCCCCTTCTTCGAAGCACGTGCGGTACGGCCGACCCGGTGCACATAGTCCTCGGGATCGCGGGGCACATCGTAGTTCACCACCAGATCGATGTCGTCGATGTCGATGCCACGGCTTACCACGTCGGTGGCCACCAGGATCCGCAGCTTCCGGTTCCGGAAGTCGAGCATCACCTGTTCGCGCTCCGATTGTTCGAGATCGCTGTGCATGGCATGCGCGTTGAAGCCCTGCTTGCGCAGGTGACGCGTGAGGTTGCGAACCTCCACCTTGCGGCCTGCGAAGATCACGATGCTCGTGGCCTCATTGGTGTTGAGTACATATTCAAGCACACGGGCCTTCTGCATGTCGAAGGTCACATAGGCCTGCTGATCCACTCCTTCAGCAGGCTTGCTCAGCGCAATGGAGATCTCCACCGGCTCGTGCAATATCCTGCGCGTTAGATCCCTGATCGGGGGGGCCATGGTGGCGCTGAACATCAGGCTCTGGCGGTCCTTGGGAAGGAAGCCGATGATCTTGTGGATGTCCTCCACGAAACCCATGTCCATCATCCGGTCGGCCTCGTCCAATACCAGGAATTCCACGCCCTGCAATGGTACATAGCCCAAGTTGAGGTGGCTGATCAGTTTCCCCGGGGTTGCCACCACGAAATCCACGCCACTGGTGAGCGCCTGCTTCTGCTGGTCGAACGTGGAACCGTCACTTCCTCCGTAGACCGGCACCGAGGTGATGGGGGTGAAGTAGGCGATCGCCTGGATCTGCTGGTCGATCTGCAGGGCGAGTTCCCGGGTGGGCACCACGATCAACGCCCTAACGGAACCCTCGATACGCGGCTTGAAATTGATGATCACATCGACGATGGGCAGAACGAACGCGGCGGTCTTGCCCGTACCGGTCTGGGCACAAGCGATCAGATCACGTCCATCCATCACGGCCGGAATGGCCTGCTCCTGGATGGGTGTGGGCTTGGTGATGTTCATTGCCTCCAACCCTTCCAACAATTCGGCGCTGAGGCCGAGGGACTTGAAATCCATGGGGATAAGGACAGGGCCTGGATTGATGTGCACGGCCGCCTGTCGGGACGCGAAGATAGGCCAGTGGAGCGCAGCGATCAGGATGCCAGGCGCATGGGCCTGCGGTCAGGCTCGAAGGCAAGACTGAAAGTGGTGCCCGAACCTTTCAACAAGCGGACCTGGCCATTGAGCTGTTGGGCAAGGACCTTCACCAGTTCCAATCCGAAGGAGCGCTCGCGCAGGTAGTGGGTCTCTCCAAGTCCGATACCGTCATCGCTGAACAGCAGTTCGTAGCCGTTCCCTGCCGTACGCAATACCACCTGGATGTGGCCCTGCTCCCGGTCCTGGAAGGCATACTTGACAGCGTTGGTCAACAGTTCGTTCACCACCAATGTGAAGGGCAATAAGGTGTCGACCGTGAATTCGGGTTCGATGCTCTCGACCGATACAGAGACACGATCGTGCATGCCGTAAGCCGCAAGTATGCTGCGCGACAGTTGTTCCAGGTGCTTGCGCATCGAGCCTTCGAGGGACCCTCCGGCACGGAATATATGCTCGTGGACCATGGCCATGGAGCGGATGCGCCCCTGGGCATCCTTGAACAGCTTGCGCACATCCTCATCCGGGTGTTGCCCACCCTGAATGCTGAGCAGGCTGTCCACGACCTGCAGGTTGTTCTTCACCCGATGGTGGATCTCCTTGATCATCATTTCCTTCTCCTCTTCACTGATCAACGTTTCGGCCAGACGTAGGTTCTGGCGTTGCAGTTCGAGGTTGGTGTTGTGGATCTCATCGTGCAGCCGTCGAACCACTGCATTCTTCAATTTCAACCGGGCCATCATGCGCAGATTGTACCGTACAGCCAGTACGAGCCCCAACGCAAGTACCAGCACAACGGCCAGGGCCCCAAGCAGATACTGATTGTTCACACGTTGATCGGCGATGGTTTCAGCATGGTGCGCATTCTGTGTCCTCAACTCCTCATTGTCCTGCTCCTTGCGCTCCAACTGATATAGCACCTGGAGCCCCGCCATCTTCATGCCTACCTGTGCATGATGAAGGGAATCATTGCGATCCTTCCACCTGCGAAGCGCGTGTAGTGCCTGCTCCCATTGCTTGTTGGCCAATGCGATCCTATAGCGTAATTCAAGCAGTGATTCGCGCTGCTCATGGTTCTCCATGCGCAACAACAAGGCTTCAGCATTGTCCAACAGGGTGGCGGCTTCCTTCTGCGCTCCCATGGCAATATGGCTGCTGGCCCTTACCAGCAGAAGATCGATCCGCTCGGTATCCGTACCCTCGGCCATCAGCACGCGCTCGGCTCTTGCAAGAAGAGGGTTCGCGTCATTGTTGCGTCCCTTGCCTACGAGTATCCGTGCCATTGCTAGACTGATCCTGGCGCGATCTGGGTCAGTCTGTCCACTCTTGGATCGTTCCAACGCGGTATGGCCGATCGCCATGGCTTCATCAGGTCGTCCAGCACGTTCCAAGGTGGCCATCAAAAAGAGCTGAGCCCGCTCAACCGCAGCTCCATCCTGTGTCGGCAGGACCATCGCCAGTGCATTGCGAGCTTCCTCCACCGCCTTGTCGCTCCTTTGGTTGATCATGTACGCATGGCTCAGGTCCTCCAGGTCCAGCGCCAATGCGATCGGGTCACCCATGAGTTGGGCGGCACGCAAGGCTTGCATGGTGGTCTGCAGGTATTCCGCGTACATGCCGATACAGCGTTCCACGGAACCTTGCACCCGGAGGGCACGGTGTTCCAGTTCGATCGATCCGCTGGTTTCGGCAAGCATCACGCCGGCATGGGCGTGGCCAAGGGCGGTGGTCGGGTCGTAAGCAAGCATCCGCTCCGCCTCATTCAACAGCTTGATACAGCGCTCGTTGATCGGAAGATCTCCGTGCACGGCCAGCGTACTTTCATCTGAAGGACGCGCCAACAAGGCCGCTACGGACAACTGCCACAGAAGAAGGAGAACGAAGGAACGCCTGGTCCGGGATGCGATGGTGTTCATCATAACAGGCCGTTCCTACGGGATCGGAAGTGCGATGTTGCAGCTATGGCGGCTCAGCGTTACAAAGTCTTTGACTTGCGCAAGCATCGATGTGTGTGTGATACTACACTTGCCGAGGCCCAAGCTGCATCAGCGGCCGGTATTGAGCATCTTGACCGTGCAACCTGGCCGAGGCGCCGATGTAAACATGCACCGGTGTTGGATGTCCCGCGAGCATACCCCGGATCCTGGACCTTTGAGAACGAACGAATGAGCCTGTGCGGAGGGTTCCGTGGCTCGGACGGATCGCTACCTTTGGTCGCCCTCGGAACCTACAAACCCAATATGATCCAAATGAGACGACCGATACGCCACTTGTTGGCAATGATCCTGCTGTCCTTAGGTGGATGGTCCGGACTGGCGATGGCTCAAGGTGGCTGCCAGAATACGTTCATGTACCCTGCTGATGCAGTCCCTGTAACCTCATTGGGGAACCTTCAAGAGGTAGGCACTTGTACGTTCTTCGGGGATTACACGCAGTTCACAGGCATTGTCGCCGATGTCACCTATGAATTTGCGATCACCGAACTGGGCTATATCACGATCCGTTCAGGGACTGTTGATGGTCCTGTTCTGGCCGAAGGGACCAGTCCGGTCCTGGCATCACCCACTGCCGGTGGGGTCCTATTCGTTCATTACAACGCGAACGATAACTGTGATGTGAGTTCCGTGTGCCAGATCACCACCGTGCTTAGGCAATTGGACTGCGATCAGCCTGATGTCAGCTTTGCTGGCAGCATTGACTGTGTTTCCGGTGAATACTTCATCAATGTGACCGTGTCCGATCTTGGTGACGCCACCTCACTTGATATTACCAATACCGGAGGGGTGGCCCCATTGACCGGTGTAGGTGTTGGCTCCTACGATCTGGGACCGTTCGTGACCATTGATGGTGTGACCGTATCCGTGGTGCATGACATCGATCCTCTTTGTACTGTGATCTCGCCGGCCTTCCAGAACCCCATCTGTGCTGAACTCGTGACATGTGGGCAACCCCCTTTGCTGGAGACCTATTGCTACTCCGCCAACGACCTGCAGTCCTGGTCCTACCAGGCGGTCGGTAGTGGTACACTGCGTTTGCGGTTCCTTCGGGGTACCATCGAGAGCAGTACGTTCGACCGTCTCCGGATCTACGATGGTCCGGACAATTCGGGGACACTGTTGTTCTCCCATTTGAATACGACGGCCTATAACCTGGGTCCGGTAGGCAGTGCGGTCCTCAGCACGGTCAACAACTACTATGATGTCGAGGTATACTCCACCACCGGCGATCTGTACATGGAAATGGAATCGGATGGTAGCGTCCAATGCGCCACCACCACCACTTACGATCCTTGGGAATGGGAAGTAGTCTGCCTGGACTGCACCATACCTGTTGTCAGCGCCGCTGTCGTTGATGATTGCCCGAACAACCAATTCAGCATCGTGGTGACCGTTGCATCCACCGGGGACGGGGCCACCGTGACCCTGGTATACCAAGTGGATGGTGTGGAGGATGTGATCGAGTTCGTGGATGTCGGTGAAACGATCCTGGGCCCCTTTACGATCAATGACGTGGTGAGCTTGATCGTGGACCATGAGACGAACAGTCTGTGTTCAATTGAATTGGGGGACTTTACGGATACCGGTAACTGCCCCAACCTGATCGTGTGCGGCGAACCTGCGTTGGACCAGAGCCATTGCTACGATAACAACGAAGCTCTTACCTGGTTGTATTCCGCTGTCGGATCAGGTACACTGCGTTTGTCATTCACGGCCGGTAGCATCCAGGCCTCAGGTTCGGATCAACTGACCATCTATGACGGCATTGATAACAGTGGTCCCATCCTTTACAACCATACCGCTACCGTAACGCAGCAGCTGGCCGGCATCGAGGTGACCACCAATTCCGGGAACATCTTCATGACGATGGCGTCGAACGCAACGATCAGTTGCGTGAGCGGCACGCATACTCAGTGGGAGTGGGACGTGGTATGCCTGGATTGCAACATACCGGAGGTGACCTATACGGTGGTGGACGATTGTCCGAACAACCAGTTCAGCATTCCTGTGAACGTAGCCTCCACAGGGGACGGTGCGGTGGTAGGGCTCACATATACTGTGAACGGGGGCGCTACGGTCACCATCGATGGCGTTGTTGTTGGTGAGACCATCCTTGGCCCCTTCACGGTCAACGATGTTGTGAACCTCATCGTTGAGCACGACAACAGTGCACTTTGTAACATCGATTTCGGGGACATTTCCGACAATGAAGAGTGCCCGAACCTCATCGTATGCGGAGCACCTGCATTGGATGAGACGTACTGTTATGTCGCCAATGATTCACAGGACTGGCTTTACCAGTCGGTCGGTGCTGGGACATTGCGGTTGACTTTCCTTCGGGGTACCATCGAGAGTATCACGTTCGACAACCTCAGCATCTATGATGGCACTGACAATACAGGGCCGGTGCTCTTTTCCCATTCCAATACGGCGACCTGGAACCTGGGTCCTGTGGGTAGTGCAGTGCTGAGTACTGTGGCGAATTTCTACGGTGTTGAAGTCTATTCCACCACAGGCAACTTGTATATGGAGATGACCTCGGATGCCAGCGTACAATGTGCCACCAGCACAACTTATGACCCTTGGGAATGGGAAGTGGTGTGTTTGGATTGTACCATTCCTCAAGTGTCCTATTCGGTGGTGAACGATTGCCCGAACAACCAATTCACCATTCCTGTGAATGTGACGAGCACGGGAGATGGAGCAGCGGTGAACCTGATATATACGGTCAATGGGGGGCCTGTCGTGGCCTTGAGCGGTGTGGGCCTTGGGGTCACTGATCTCGGCCCTTTCGCTATCAACGATGTGGTGAACCTGTTCGTGGAACATGAGACCAATGCGTTGTGCAATTTTTCGCTGGGGGATATCACCGATGGCGGAGTGTGTCCCACACTCATCGAATGCGGACAACTCGCGCTGGATGAGACCTATTGCTACACGGCGAACGATACCACGCATTGGTTCTACCAGGCTGATGGTGCCGGTACGCTGCGCCTGACCTTCAACCGGGGTACCATCCAAAGCGCTTCGTTCGACAACCTGAGCATCTACGATGGACCTGATAATACGGCCCCGGTGCTCTTCACGCATAATAACACGGCTACCTATAACCTGGGTCCTGTTGGAAGCGCGATACAGAGCACCGTGAACAACTACTACGATGTGGAAGTATTCTCCACCACGGGCAGCTTGTACATGGAAATGACCTCGAACGGTACCATCCAATGCGCGACATCCACCACATACGATCCGTGGGAATGGGAAGTGGTGTGTCTGGACTGCACCATTCCCCAGGTGTCCTATACGGTTGCGAACGATTGCCCGAACAATCAATTCAGCATACCGGTGGATGTGACGAGCACGGGAGATGGAGCGGTGGTGAACCTGATCTATACGGTCAATGGGGGGCCTGCCGTCTCCGTGAGCGGTGTGGGTGTAGGGATCACGGATCTCGGCCCTTTCACCATCAACGATGTCGTGAACGTGTTCGTGGATCATGAGACCAATGCACTGTGTAGTTTTTCGCTGGGTGATATTGTCGATGGCGGTGTGTGTCCAACGATCATCGAGTGCGGACAGCCCGCGCTGGATGAGACCTATTGCTACACGGCGAACGATACCACGCATTGGTTCTATCAGGCCGATGGTCCCGGCACGCTGCGCCTGACCTTCAACCGGGGCACCATCCAAAGCGCTACGTCCGACAAGCTGAGCATTTACGATGGTCCGGACAATACAGGCCCGGTGCTCTTCACGCATAATAACACGGCTACCTATAACCTGGGTCCTGTTGGA
>JBGTIB010000152.1:0-14239 GCA_041745875.1 Flavobacteriales bacterium
TCATGCGCGTTGGTGCCTGTGCCTGCGGTACTTGTGTACCGCTTTTCAGCGAGGCGCAAAAGTAGATCTTTTGGGCACCCGGCGCACATGCCTGGAAACAGCCCTTCGCAATTCAGCTTTTCATCGTATCCGGGACCGTTCGGAGGCATGGTGCCATCGCAATGAAATGCCGCCCCTCTGGGGCTTTCCTCCGTTGCACAACGAACCTCGTTTACCAACATGTCGCTCTTCCGGGGCTCTCCCACCTCCAGCTCGAACCTCGGTTATACCAACATGTCGCCCCTCTGGGGCTTTCTTCCACGGCACAACGAACCTCGGTAACCAACATGTCGCTCCTCTTGGGCTCTCAGGCGAGTAGCCCAGCCCCAGCGGGGCGACATGTTGGTAAAACGTGCGGAAGGAGGGGGATCAAGCCCCGGAGGGGCGACACTTCCCTGTCCGCAGGTCTTCCATGGCCAGAGTACCTTTGCCCGTCATGGCCTTCCACCTCGCCCGGCTCAAACTGCTGCACTTCCGGAACCACCGCGAGACCACCGTGGAACTGGGTCCCGAGGTGAACTGCTTCACCGGCCCCAATGGCACCGGCAAGACCAACCTGCTCGATGCCGTCCACTACCTCTCCATGGCCAAGAGCTACTTCGATCCGGTGGACGCCAACAACGTGCTGCACGGCGAGGACTACTTCATGCTGCAAGGCACCATGGCCACTGCGGAAGGGGAGGACACTGTGCTGTGCAGCGTGCGCAAGGGCCAGCGCAAGGTGCTCAGCCGCAACCGCAAGGACTACGACCGCCTGGCCGACCACGTGGGTCGCTACCCGGTGGTGATGATCACACCCTACGATGGCCAGTTGGTGCTGGAAGGCAGCGAGGTGCGCCGCCGCTTCCTGGACGGCCTCATCGCCCAGTTCGACCGGCCCTACCTCGATGCCCTGGTGCGCTACAACCGGGCCCTGGCCCAGCGCAATGCCATGCTGAAGCGCTTCGCGGAGAACGGCGGCGGATCGCTGGAGACGCTGGAGCCGTGGGACGAACAACTGGTGCAGCATGGCACCACGGTACACGGTGTGCGCAGTGCCTTCATGAACGACATGGTATCCCTGCTGGATGAGCATTACCACGGCATCAGCACCGGACCGGAACGGGTGGCCCTGGGCTACCGCTCGGCACTGTCCGAAAAATCCCTGCGCGAGTTGCTCCAGGAGGCCTGGCCCCGCGATCGTGCCGCGCAGTACACCACGGTGGGGATCCACAAGGACGAACTAGAGTTCACCATAGACGGGCAGCCGCTGAAACGCTACGGTTCGCAGGGGCAGCAGAAGACCTACCTGATCGCCTTGAAACTGGCCCAGTTCGACCTGACGCAATCGCGCAGTGGCCAGCGCCCCATCCTGCTCCTGGACGACATCTTTGACAAGATCGATCCCCAGCGCATGCGCCACCTGTTGCGGCTATTGGGCGGCCATCGTTTCGGGCAGGTGCTGATCACCGACACCGATGCCACCCGCCTGCATGCCGTGCTGGACCGCACCGCCATGGAGATCCGTTTCTTCCACCTCGCACACGATACCCCCATCACCCCTGAAGAAGTCGAACGTACTATCGCTTAGCGAAGCCGTCACCGATCTGATCGACACCTTCGGGATGCGCGAGAAGATGGACGAGCTCGACATCACCGCCGCGTGGGACGATGTGGTGGGCGGCATGATGGCGCGTCACACCGTGCGCATGCGCCTGCGCAAGGGCCGCCTCACCGTGCAGGTGGATTCCGCCCCCATGCGCCAGGAACTCACCTACATGCGCGAAGCGCTGAAGGAGATCCTGAACAAAAGGATGGGAAGGCTGGTGGTGGAGGAGATCGTGTTGGTGTGAGGGCGCTGCAGGCGTGTCCTTTGGAATAGGGGGCAGCGAAACGCCCGGGAAGGCGGTCTTACCTTGCGGATGGCTTGACGGAATCCGCGACGGACGAAGTCATCATCTTCAACGGAAGAAGGACGGACTGATGCAACAACGCATCACGAACACGAACGAACAATGCTTCTCCGAACAATGAATAGCGGGTGGCGGCCCAGGGCCGGAAGGCTGGTGTGTTGCTGCCTGCTGTTCATTGCGCCTTTCACTTTCTATGCCCAAGGCAACTTGATCCTGAATGGGAGCTTTGAGGAAGCCGACACATGTGCGGTGCAATTGGGCTTTTGGCCCAACGGTAAGCCATTGCATTGGGAACCCATCTCTGCGACACCGGATTACTTCCGATCGTGTGTGCCATATGGATCGGCCAATGGGGTTCCCCTCAATACGTGCGGATTCCAGTATCCCCAAGAGGGCGAGTCTTACGCAGGGATGTTCGCCTACCTGATAGATGATCATCGGGAGATGATCGGTACGGAATTGCCTGAGCCATTGACCATTGGACAGACCTACTATGGCAGCTTCTGGGCCAATGCCGCTTACGGTGGACCGCAGCAGACGGGGAGTGCATGCAACAACATCGGTATGCTCTTCACTATGTCCGCGGATCCATGGGTGATGAATATGCCTGAGTTCGCTTTGCGCAACTACGCCCAGGTGTACAGCCAGCAGGTGATATCCGATACGGCTGCTTGGACCTTGGTGAGCGGGAGTTTTGTGGCGGACAGCGCCTACCGTTTTGTGGTGATCGGGAATCACTTCAGCAATGCAAATACCACTGTGCAGATCCTGGGACCAGGCAACCCCAACAAGGCCTATGTGTATGTGGATGCCGTGTGTCTTTCCACGGAACCGGAAGGCTGCCCAACATGGACCTCCATTCAGGAGAACACCGTTCCGGAGATCGGCCTTTGGCCCAATCCCACCAGCGAATGGCTGTGGATCGGCTGGGGCGGGTTGTCTGTGCAAAAGGTATCAGTGCTGGATGCCTTGGGCCAAAAGGTTACGGAGGAACTGGTGATAGGAAGAGGGGAGGTCATCTTGGCAATGCACGATCGGGCAAATGGATTCTATCATTTGCTGCTCGAAGGCGAAGGGCTGAACTATACACGGATGTTCGTGGTGATGCATTAGAGCACCGCATACCTGACACCCGGCGTGTATTATGTGAACCTGCTGCTCGAGGGCGAGCCACTGGTGAAGCGCGCCGTGAAGGTGCGGTAACAGCGTGTATCCAATAGCGAAGCCCGATCCGCCACGCTGGCGCGATCGGGCTTCATGCTACGAACTCAGTGTACCGCTCAGAACCGCTCCCTTCCGCTGAAGAAGAAGTTCCCTTCGATCTCCGCGTTGTCGTCGCTGTCGCTGCCGTGTACGGCGTTCTTCGCCTTGCTCTCGGCGAAGCGCTTGCGGATGGTGCCGTCATCGGCCTGGGCGGGGTCGGTGGCGCCGATCAGCTTGCGGAAGTCCTCCATGGCGTTGTCCTTTTCCAGGATCGCGGCATAGATGGGGCCGCTGGCCATGTACTCCACCAACTCCCCGTAGAAGGGGCGTTCCCGGTGTACTTCGTAGAAGGTGCCGGCCTCCTGCCGGGAAAGGCGGGTGAGCTTGAGGGCCACCACGCGGAAGCCCTTGTCGATGATCATGTCGATGATCTTGCCAGCGTTGCCTGCGGCCACCGCCTCGGGCTTGATCATCGTGAAGGTCCTGTTCGTTGCCATGTGCGTTGTTGAAAAAGCCGGGCAAAAGTAATCGACCATGGGCAAGCATGCCGTCCGCGAACATCATTCCTTCGTGCTGCGTACGAGCGGCCCCGCCTCCCTGCGCCTCGAACACCCATCATTCCGTATCCTACAACGATGAGATCCACCGCACTGGTCATACCACTATTCGCCACCCTGCTGGCCGCTTGCGGCGGCAGCGGTGAACAGCCCGACGACACACCCCAGGCCCTGGTCATCGGTGGCGAGGCGGAGCAGAACACCGCTTCGGCCATCTACCAGATGCCCACTCCCAACGAGCTGTTCAGCCTGGTGCGCGACATGGCGGGTGAAGGTCACAAGCGCATGCTGAACCCCACCAACAACGCGGATCGCTATGTGAGCCTGCGCGGCCGTGCGGTGAACTTCGGCGTGTACTCCACCGACCTGGTCTACGCCAGCTACTTCAAACTGAACGTGGAGGTGGCGCGGTACTACCTTACCACGAAGAAGCTCGCCGAATCGCTGGGCATCACACAGGCCTTCACCGACGGCGACTTCGTTCGCCTGGAGGCGAACCTCACCAAGGGCGATTCGCTGGAGGTGATCAGCAACGAGGCCTACATGCGCGCCTATGGCAAGCTGCAGGAGGAAGGCATGGGACCGGTGCTGTCATTGGTGCTGGCCGGTGGCTGGGTGGAGAGCATGCACCTGGTGATCCGCCAGATCGAGATCTTCGGTGCGAACGAGGCGCTGATGCAGCGGGTGGCCGAGCAGAAGGTGACCCTTGAACACTTGCTCGCCCTGATGGAACAACACGCCGGTGATGCCGACGTCGCCGCACTGCGCAGCGAGCTCATCGCGATCCGCGACATCTACGATCAAGTGGACGTGAAACGTATGCCACGCGAGGGCCGGTCAGCCTCAGGGCGCATGGTGCTGGGTGGTGAAGTGAGCATGGACCTCACCTCGGCGAAATTCAACGACCTGCTGCAGGCCGTGGACCGCCTGCGCGCCGAGCTGATCCGCCCTGAGGATGATAAGAACGCTTGAAGACCATGGAGAACAAGACCATCACACTGCTGGCCATCGCAGGCCTGATGCTGGCATCGCCCACCATCCGCGCCCAGTCGCCTTGCACCGATTTTCACAAGTTCAATTGCCAGCGGGCATCCGACAAGCGGTGGTCCATCAACGGGCAAACGAAGAACGCGGCCATCCAGGTCGGGGTCGCAACCGAGCTGAATATGATCGTATACCGCGGCCAGGACTACCGGATCTCGCTATGCGCCGATCCACGCACCCTGGGCGAGCAGATGGCGATCCGACTGGTGGAGAAAGTGCGTGAGCCGCGCGAAGTGGAGGAGACCATCATCGAGCGTGTCCCCGTACTCAACGACAAGGGTGAACAGACCGGCGAGACGAAGGAAGTGCGGACCAAGGAGAAGAAGCGCATCTTCGAGGAGGTGGTGAAGGTGCTGTGGGACAATACCGAGCACGAGATGGCGCAGGAGGTGGAGTTCTCCTGCACGGCCACCAAGCGCATTGCTGTGGAAGTGATCGCACCGGGTCCCACCGAATCCAAGCCGAAGCGCAGCGACAAGCAGTATGACATCGGTTGTGCCGGCATCCTCATCGAGCATATGCCTACCCCGGGGCTGGGGTTCTGAACAAGACATTCGATCCTTTCATGCATGGGGCGGCTACCTTTGGCCGCCCCATGTCATTCCCATCCGCCCCTTCGCGCGAGGTCGCGCAGCTCAAGTCACTGCTCTCCGCTCCGTCCCGCATCGCCATCGTTGCACACTACAACCCGGACGGCGATGCCATCGGTTCGAGCCTGGGCCTGGCACATGTACTGAAGGCGGCCGGTCATACGGTCCAGGTGGTTATGCCCAACATCGCATCGCACAACCTGCAGTGGATGCCCGGCTACAACGAGATCATGACCTATGAACGCGATGGTGATCGCGCGCGGGAGGCGCTGCGCAACAGCGAGGTGCTTTTCTGCATGGACTTCAACCACACCGACCGGGTCGGCAAACTGGAGGATGCATTGAAGGCCGCACCGAGGAAGGTGCTCATCGATCATCACCAAGAACCGGACGGCTTCGCGGAGATCATCTTCTCCGACGCCAAGGCACCGGCCACTTGCCAGATGGTGTATGACATCGTGATGGCCCTCGAGCTTGGAGCGCACATCGGGCTCGATGCCGCCACCTGTCTGTACGCCGGCATCGTCACCGATACGGGATCGTTCCGTTTCCGCACCACCACCACCCATACCATGCGCGTGGCCGCCGACCTGATGGAACGCGGGATCGTGGTGGATCTGGTACACAATGCCATCGTCGACGACAACAGCGAGCATCGTTTGCGCCTGCTGGGTTTCACCCTGAACGAACGCCTGGTCGTGTACCCCGAACAGGGTCTGGCGATCATCGCCTTGAGCCGCGACGATCTCCAGCGATTCCATTTCCAGCCGGGCGACACCGAAGGCTTCGTCAACTACGGACTGTCGATCCGTGGCATTCGTCTCTCGGCCTTCTTCATCGAGCGGGAGGATATGGTGAAGCTCAGCCTGCGCAGCAAGGGCGACCTGCGGGTGGATCGTTTGGTGAAGGAACATTTCAGCGGTGGCGGACACCGGAACGCGGCAGGGGGACAGAGCAACGAAGGCCTGCACGAAACGGTGGAACGTTTTCGCGCGCTGGTTCCCGAACTGATCGAAGCCCATCCCGCATGAAGACCGTGGCTATTTCGATATTCTCCTTATTCATGGCCTGCGGAGGGCGCGACGGCAGGGTGCCCGTGGTGCACCGGCAACCGCCTACGGAGGAGCAGATGATCGAAGAGAATCGCACCGCTGTGAAGCTTGAGGATCGTGACATCAACCTGTATGTGCAGCGTTACGGGCTGGAGATGACACCCACGGGCAGGGGGGTGCGCTACCAGTTGTTGCGCGACGTGGAAGGTGTGAACGTACGTCCCGGCCAATGGGCCTTCATCCATTACCGCGTGGAATTGCTGAACGGCGACACGGCCTATGCCAGTGAGCCCGGCAGCCCTGAGGCTTTTCTGGTGGAGATGGACGATGTGGAAAGTGGTCTGCACGAAGGCATCCAGATGCTCTCGCCCGGCGACAGTGCCATTGTGATCATTCCCAGTTACCGCGCCCATGGCCTCATTGGCGACCAGGACCGAATTCCACCGCGCAGTTCGGTGGTCTACCATCTCGGCCTCGAGCGGGTCAGCGGCAAACCGCAATGAACAAGTGGTGGACAGCGGTCGTGGTGCTTCTGGCGGCAGCTTGTGGAGGATCGCCCTACGATGGCTACAAGACCGTAGCGCCGGACGTGGATGTGCGCATGATCGCCTTGGGCGATGGTGAACGCACCGTGCTTCCAAGCGACTGTGTGCTGGTGCGTTTGCGGGCATCGCAGCGAATGGAAGCTACCGGTTCCTACCTGAGCACCGAACAGTGGTACGCGGCATCGGACCTGCGGCGTGGCGCGTTCACCCATGTGTTGAAGCGTTTGCACGAGGGAGACAGTCTCAGCCTGATCACCACCTACAACAAGGTGCCTTGGTCCATTCTGTCCGACTTGATCGATGGGACGCTGCCGGACACCTCGCGCATGAGCATCGACATCTCGTTGCGCAGCCTGCGATCACTGGAGACGATGGAAGCGGATCGCGAACGCCATCGGAGGAATGATCCTGAGAGCTTCGAACTCGCGCTCATGCAGGCATACCGGGACCGTTCCGGGGAGCAATGGGAGCGCTGGGGGACAAGCGACATGTACTACAGGTTGATGGGAAGACCCGTGGACACCACCCAGGTCACGGTCGGTGATGTGGTGTGGATCAACTATACGGGACGGCGTGTGGAAGATGGCCAGGTCTTCGACCACAATGGCTACGATGGCAAACCTTTTGGCTTCCGTTACGGCGATCCGCACCAGGTGATCAATGGACTCGAAGTGGCGATCACGCTCTTGCGGGAAGGACGAACCGGCGCATTCCTGATCCCTTCCTCCATGGCGTTCGGAGAGCGCGGTTTGTCCGGGGTCGTGGAACCATGGACCCCTGTCCTGTACCACCTGGAGTTGGAGAAGGTGGACCGCGGCGCAACACGCAAACCGATCAGGTCGCGGGGGAACCCAGGATGAAGACGGCCGGTCGCTTGCCCAGTGCGGTATGCGTCCGTGCCCATGCCGCGATCGTACTGGTGGTGACCGCACCATCGGGTTGCGTCAGGTCCACGGCGATGGTGAGCAGGAGGTCCGGTGAGCAGGTCTGCAGCAGATCCGCCAGCAACGCATCGTTCCGGTAGGGTGTCTCAATGAACAGCTGTGCCGCGCCGGTGCGCCGTGCGTCGCTTTCCAGTCGCTTGATCGCCTGCCGTCGTTCGTTGGGTGTGCGGGGCAGGTAACCATGGAAGGTGAAAGCCTGTCCGTTCAAGCCGGAAGCCGCCAGTGCCATGAACAGGGAGGAAGGCCCGATCAACGGGATCACCTCAATGCCGGCGCGGTGCGCTGCTGCCACCAATGCAGCACCCGGATCGGCAATACCCGGCATGCCCGCTTCGCTGATGATCGCACCATCGCGCCCCTCGCGCAGCAACGCGATCATCGCCGAGATGTCCGCAGCGCTGCTATCCTTGTCCAACCGGTGCATCTCCTGTTGTTGAAGATCGATGTCGGGTACCAGCCGGCGCAACATCCGCCGCGCGGTCTTCTCATGCTCGGTGAACCAGAGCGTGATGCGCGCTGCGAGCGCACTGTTCTCGCCCGGGATTTGTTCGAGGCCACCATGCTCCCCGAGCCAGACCGGCATGAGGTACAAGGTGCCGGTCGATGTGCTGCCTGTTGCCATGGTCCTGGTCATGATCCTGTTCGTGTCGCTGTGGCAACAGGCTTACGGTCGGATCCCCTTGCCATTCTCCACGCGATCCAACACGCCGTTGCACGCTTGCACCAACATATGGTAGACCTGGTCGAATCCTTCCTCGCCGCCGTAATAGGGATCGGGCACCTCACGCTCTGGATGCGCGGGGGCGAAGTCCATCATCAACCGGGCCTTCGCTGCCAGATCCTGGTTCGTTGTGGAACGCACCACATTGCGCAGGTTGCTGCTATCCATCGCCAGGATCAGATCGAACTCCGCGAGATCGTCCGCGGTGAACTGTCTGCCACGCAGGTCGCTGATGTCGATGCCGTGTTTGCGCATGGCCGCTTGCGCCCGCGGGTCGGGCGCCTGCCCGATGTGGTAGCCGTTGGTCCCTGCACTGTCGGTCGCTATCGCGATCCCCCGCTCGCGGGCGAGATGGCGCAGGATGCCCTCCGCCATGGGCGATCGGCAGATGTTCCCCAGGCATAAGGTGAGGATCTTCATGGTCGTGGGTTGGTGATGGATGCAAAGGTCCGGAATGCGGAAGGACCCCTTTCGAGGTCCTTCGCTGTGATCGATGTGCAGCCTGTGCTAGTGGATGCTCAGTTTCTTTTCCAGGTCCTCCAGATAACCGCGGAACTGCTTGTCGGTCTCCGAGAGGTTGTTCACCGTACGGCAGGCGTGGAGCACGGTGGCATGGTCCTTCCCGCCGCAGTGTGCGCCGATGTTCGCCAGCGAACTCTTGGTCATGCGCTTCGCGAAGTACATGGCGATCTGGCGTGCCTGTACCACTTCGCGCTTGCGGGTCTTGCTCTTGAGCAGTTCGATGGGCAGGTCGAAGTAATCGCACACCACCTTCTGGATGTAATCGATGCTGACCTCGCGCGCCGTGTTCTTCACGAACTTGTCGATCATCTGCTTGGCCAGCTCCAGCGTTACCGCCTTCTTGTTGAGCGAGCTCTGCGCGATGAGGCTGATCATGGCGCCTTCCAATTCGCGGATGTTGGTGGTGATGCTGTAGGCCAGGTATTCAACCACTTCCTTGGGCAGGTCGATGCCTTCGGCGTACATCTTCTTCTCGAGGATGGCGATGCGTGTTTCAAGACCGGGCGTCTGCAGGTCGGCGCTCAGTCCCCATTTGAAACGGGATAGAAGGCGCTGCTCCATGCCGGCCATTTCCACGGGTGCCTTGTCGCTGGTGATCACCAACTGCTTGCCGTTCTGGTGCAGGTGGTTGAACACATGAAAGAACACATCCTGCGTCTTCTCCTTGCCTGCGAGGAACTGCACGTCGTCGATGATCAGCACGTCCATCATCTGGTAGAACTGGCTGAAGTCGCCCACGGTGTTGTTCTTCACCGCTTCGATGAACTGCTGGGTGAACTTCTCGGCAGGAACGTACAGGATGGTCTTGTCGGCGTGGTGTTTCTTGATCTCGATACCGATGGCGTGTGCCAGGTGTGTCTTACCGAGTCCCACTCCGCCGTAGATCAGCAACGGATTGAAGGCGGTGCCACCGGGCTTTTGGGCCACGGCATAACCGGCACTGCGGGCCAATCGATTGCAATCCCCTTCGATGAAGTTGTCGAAGGAATAGTTGGCATTGAGATGGCTCTCGACCTTGATCTTGCGGAGGCCTGGGATGATGAACGGGTTCTTGATCGGGCTGTGGGCCACATCGATCGGAAGCGCGACGGCGGGGTTGCGCACATCGCGTGCATTGCTGGTGGGCACCTTCACGGTGTAGGGGTTGGAGCTCTGGAAGCCGTTCTCCATGATGATGGAGTATTCCAGTCGTCCTTCGTTCCCCAACTCCTTCTTGATGATCTTCTTGAGCAGCCCGATGTAATGTTCCTCAAGCCATTCATAGAAGAACTGCGAGGGTACCTGGATGGTGAGCACATGGTCCTGCAGTTTCAAGGCCTTGATCGGTTCGAACCAGGTCTTGTAGCTCTGCTGGCTAACGTTGTCCTTGATCACGCCCAGGCACCGTTCCCAGATCTTCTCGTGGTCCTTCTTCATGGATGGGTCAGCGAGTTTGTGGGTTGGTCGGTGGTGGTAGGTGCCTTGCGCAGATACGCCGATGGATCATCTTGTAACGCTTGCAAGGGGTCGCAAATATGGACCGAAGAAAGTGAAAAAAAAACGTGGGGGTTACTTGACGGGAAGGAAAATTTTACTTCTATCGGATCGACAGGCTTTCCTGCTGCATCCCTTGCCCCACGCGGGTTTCCTGCGATCATTTCCCACGCATCGTTCTGTGCCTCAACACCTTGGTGCACCCAGGTGGTGGAAAGCGCATAATGGAATGAACGGTGATACATGGTGATCGATCGGAATGCGGTGAAGGTACGCCCATCAACCACCGTCCTGCAACTGTTCAACAACGTCGGTATCCATGCGCAGCGGACTATCTTCAGGCCCGTGTATGACCATGGAACTAGCCTCCGTGTACGCTACGGGGAGACCGACAGGATGGGCTATGCCTACTACGGGAACTACGCCGAGTATTTCGAGGTGGGCCGTGTGGAGGCCTTGCGCAGCCTGGGTTTCGTATACAAGGAGCTGGAGGACGAAGGCATCCTGTTGCCGGTGATGGAGCTCAATGTCCGGTTCCATGCACCAGCCCGGTACGACGACCTGATCACGGTGCGGACGATCATCGACACGATGCCTTCCGCACGACTCCACTTTCGATATGAAGTGCACAATGAGCAGGGCGAACTCCTTACCGAAGCATCGACCACACTGGTCTTCGTGGATCGTGGTACCATGCGTCCGCGTCGTGCGCCGCATCCTTTGCTCCAGGCCCTCGCACCCTATTTCACTTCCTGACGAACGGCTACGATCCCTTGCGCCGACCATGCGCGCAACAGTTCCTCCACCTTGCTGCGCGGTACGGATGCAGTGATGTTGCAGTGGTCCATGAATACACTGTCGTGGATCTCACCATGGTGCGCCATCACCACGTTGCGGATGTTCTCCAACTGTGCATAGGTGCATGTGATGAGCAGTTGATCACAGGCCACACGTTCCACCACTGGCGCATTCTGCAACGCAAGCCTGGCGGCTTCGCCATAGGCTTTCACCAAGCCCGGTTTGCCCAGCAGTGTACCGCCGAAGTAGCGGACCACGATCACTCCGCACCAGGTCATTTCCGCCACGCGGATGCGGTTGAGGATCGGCTTTCCCGCTGTACCCGCAGGCTCTCCAGCATCGTTCGCGCGGAACCGTGACCCATCGTCGTCCATCACCCAGGCATGACAGAAATGTCGCGCGCCATGGTGTTCCTTCATGAAGGCATGCAGGCGGGACTTGAAGTCATCCTCGTTCCGGATCGGGAAGGCGATACCGATGAACCGACTGGCTTTTTCCCGCAACTGGCCATGCCCTTCGCCACCCAGGGTCCGATAGCGATCGGTGTTCATTCCGGAAGCGCCTTCAAGATCAACAGCAAGGCCAACACCGAGCAGGTGATGCCCAGGTATTGCACGCGCCTCGGTCGCTCCTGGAACAGGATCATCGATAACCCTGTGCCGACAAGGATGACCACGATGTTGATCAAGGGGTACACACTGCTGCTGGGCATGCCACCGCGCGCCAGTGCCTGCACCACGAAGTACAACGCACCATAGTTGATGACACCCATCACCGTACCACCGATCCACGTGGAAGGCATGCGAAAGGCTTTCCGTTCCGGACTGAAAAGCAACCACGCTATGCCCAGCAGACCCGATACGCCGAACACCAATGTTGGGAAGATCGCCTCGGTGTCCTCCGTGAGCTTCATGCGTTGCACCCAATTGATGGTGATGTCGATGACGGCATTGCCCAGGAACAACATGGTGGGCAACAGCCACGCACCGCGCACCGCTGCACGCGAAGGCACCCAGGAGGCCAGCACCACACCGACCAATGCCAACGCGATGCCTGTCCATCCGAGTATCCCTGGTTCGTCGCCATACACCAGCACTGCGAAAACGACCGTGAGCACGAGGCTCATCTTGCTCGCCACTGCGGTGGCCGCCACCCCGACACGTTGCGACGATAGGCCGGTGAGATAGAAAAGGATGATGAAGAGTGCGCCCAATACCACAGAGGGTGTCCACAGTCCCGATAGGTCCGCACCGCTCCACGGGCCGACAACCGCCGCTCCACAGAGGAAGGCTGCGATATAGTTGACCACGATCGCAGGAAGCAAAGCCACGTTGCGCCGTTCGAACACCTTGAAGAGAAGGAAGAGCAGCGCCATGAAGAAGGCGCCGAGGATCACCAGGGCCATTCCGGGAGGGGGCTGTTGACGGACTGACTCATTGAGGAATTCAAATGCATGTCGATGCGATCAGGCCCGGAGGTGTATGAGCGCAGTGGCTCCGAGGCGATCACGGGTGCAGGAGTACCGTTCCCGAACACGGGTACGCCTGTTATGATACGGGCTTCATCCCACAGGCCTCGTTCAAGGAATGCCTGCAGCAAGCGGCCACCTCCTTCCACCAGTATTGAACGTATCCCGCGTCCGTCCAACTCTTTCAACAACACATCCAGCGGATCGTCGAACGCATCGAGCTGGTGCTGATCCACCCGGACATTGGATCGCGGAACGCTGGTGAACAGAAGTGTTGGCACACGACCATCATATATGTGAGATACGTCGGGACTGATGCCTTCGCGATCGATGACAACACGCAAGGGTGAGCGGCCGGATACATGTCGGACCGTGAGTTGGGGATCGTCGTGCAGCACGGTGCGGCTACCCACGAGAATGGCCTGTTCCTCGCTGCGCCAGCGGTGCACCAGCACATCGCTGGCCTGTGAACCGATCCGCTGCACGCCGCGTTCGCCCCGTGGATGTCGATCGAGGAAACCGTCGGAAGAACGTGCCCACTTCAGGATGACATAGGGTCGTCCGCGTTCGATGGATGTGATGTAACGACGGTTGGTCCATCGCGCCTCCTCCTCAGCCACTCCCACCGTGACCCGGATCCCGGCACCACGCGATCGTTCAATGCCAGCACCCGCGACTTTCGGAAAGGGATCCGCATGAGCGATGACGATTTCCGGCACACCGCGCGCAATGAGCAGATCCGCACAGGGTGGTGTCTTGCCATGATGACTGCACGGTTCCAGCGTGACGTACAGCACGGCATCCTGCGGAACAGGTCCTTCGCCGAACGCCTGGAGACATTCCACTTCCGCGTGCGGTCCACCATACGCCTTGTGCCAGCCTTCGGCCAGGACCCGATCGCCCTGCACCAATATGGCGCCCACCATCGGGTTGGGCGCCACCAAGCCCGCACCCAGCCTGGCCGACCGCAGCGCGCGCTGCATGAACGTGGTGTGAACATCCATCGGCGGCAAAGGTCCGGTACGCGGCCGTATATCCGACAGGCGATGGCACTGTTGCACCGTCCACGATGTGCGTGATGGTGCGACCTACTTTTGCGCGTCCATGCGCACGGCGGACAACCGGGTCAACACGGTACTGGAACTCTATGGCAGCAGTCTCGCGGACCGCTATGCGGCGGGCGAAGTGCGCGCCATAGCGCGGGCTGTATTCCACGATCGCCTCGGTTGGGACACTGCCCAGCTCGAGTTACGCCGGCAGGCGTCGCTCAGTGAAAGTGAACTGCTCAAGGTGTACGAACCCTTGGAGCGACTCGCCACGGGCGAACCCTTGCAGTATGTGCTTGGTTCGGTGCAGTTCCACGGGTTGCATCTGAAGGTCGGCCCCGGCGT
>JBGTIB010000153.1:0-12494 GCA_041745875.1 Flavobacteriales bacterium
CAACTGGCTCATCAAATTGGATGAGCACGGCTGCCTGGTGCCGGGTTGCCATACCGTGGGTGTGGATGAGCATGTGCTGGGGCTGAACGAGTATCTGAAGATCTGGCCCAACCCGGTGGCGCGTGGTACGCCGCTGCAAATGAGCTTTACACCGCCACTTGAGTTCACACCCGATGGCCCCTTGCGGGTGGTGGTGTTGGATGCACACGGAAGGACCGCTCAGGAGGAAACCGTGCCGTCAGGCGTTTCAACTTTCAGCTTTCCTCTTTCAACTTTGGCCTATGGCCTTTACTACCTGCACCTCACCGATGGCCGCCGCTGGTTGGCTGGGGCGAAGGTGGTGGTGGAGTAGCGTGCCTGCCGGTCACAGGGGCCTTGTCGCGCCCTGTATTCCGTACTTCCCGCCCGTCCTCCCGGCCACGAACCTTCGCGATCGCAGGTGCGTATCACGGCCCCGTCAAGGATGAAGGCACTTTTTTTCACCCTTATTGGTGTGCTCCTTTGCCCGATCGTACAGGCCCAACGATCGGAGCGATTGACGCAGGACAACGGTGACTGCTCCGGCGCGATCGCCATCACCGACTCGGTCTTCGTGCAACCCTATGCCGTGCGCGGTTTCGGGAACAAATTGGAGATCAAGGAAAATCCCAGTGACCACAAACAATGGCTGGAGCGCGAGCACCATACCACCTGGTACCGCTTCCGCTCCCCGGCAACAACCACGCTGACGTTCGACATCATCCCGGACGACATCGAGGACGACATCGATTTCCTGGTCTTCGAAGGGAGTATTCCGGGTATTTGCGACAAGGTGGCTTCCCGGCAGGTGGCCCCCATCCGCAGCAACATTTCGCGCAACGACAAGTCCACGGGATCCCGATGCGGTCTGCGGAAGGATGCCGTGGATGATTTCGTGCGCAGCGGTGCAGGGAGCAGTTTCAGTCGTGCCTTGGAAGTGGAGGCCGGCGACCTGTTCTACCTGGTGATCGACTACCAGAACAGGCCACGCGCCGGGTACACCATCCGCTTCCACTACGATCCGCCGGCACCCCCCGAACCGGAGGAGGCCGGCAAGCCCATGCAGCAGTTGCGCATCGCCGTATCGGATGCAAAGACCGGAGCACCATTGGAAGCGGACCTCACCATCGATGGGATGCTTTTCGACGAGGTGGTGCAAGCCAGGGGCAGGAGCAACTACGAGTTCACCATGGACCGCTACCGCAACCTGCGGATCGGCTGTGTGCGCAAGGGCTACATGTTCAGCGCAATGAAGGTGAACGGCAGTACGGAACCGGAGGTGAACGTGGAGGTGAAGCTGAAACCCATCGCACCGGGTGAGCAGGTGGTGCTGGACGACATCCGTTTCGTGGGCGATGACACCAAGGTGATGCGCCAGAGCCAGGCCTCGTTGATGATGTTGCTGCAATTCATGATGGCCAACCCGCAGGTGCGGATCGAGATCCAGGGGCATGTGAACGGCCCCACCTTCAAGAACAAGAAGGAGTTCATCGAGCTGAGCACCGGCCGGGCCCGCACCGTGCATGATTTCCTACTGGTGAACGACATCGAACCCGAGCGGATCAGCTACGTGGGACTGGGCAACAGCCAGATGTTGTTCCCGGAGCCCAAGACCAAGGAGCACAGCGAGGCGAACCGCAGGGTGGAGATCAAGGTGATGGGCATGTAGGCCTGAACCTTCCGGCCCGCTGATCCGCCGCTCATCACAAGCCTTTTCGAACGCCGATCGGGCCCGGTAGTTTTGCGTTCCCTGTTCCGCAGCCTCCGTCCGTTCGGAATGCTGCCGGGATCGGGTTGAACCGCCACGCCATGCGCATCCCTTCGCTGCTCTTCGCCACCCTTCTTGTCCCATCGATGCAAGCCCAGCAAGGGGGCACCATCACCGTCCTCACGCTGGAACAATGCATCGCGCGTGCCGAGGAGAAGAACCTGTTGGTGATCAATGCCATGCTCGATGAGGAGTTCGCGCGCGTTTCGCAGGACCAGGCCAGGTGGGATGTCGCACCCGATCTGAACGCCTTCGCATCGCACACTTACAATTTCGGCCGGGTGGTGGATCGTTTCACCAATACGTTCGCCACCGATCGGGTCCGTAGCAACAACTTCTTCCTCAGCGCCAATGTGGGTCTGTATGAGGGTGGCCGCAAGATGCAGCGCATCAGGCAGGCGGGCCTGGAGGTGGAGAGCGCGGAGCAGGCGCGGGCGGCGATGATCAACGATGTACGTCTGGAAGTGACCCAGGCGTTCCTGGATGTACTGGGCCTGCGGGAACAGATCAAGGCCAACGAAGCCCAGGTCGCCAACACACAGGAGCAGTTGCAGTTCACCGAAGCACTGGTGGAGGCCGGTCGTTTGCCACAAGCAGAACTGCTCACCTTGCGCGCGCAAGTGGCGCAGGAGGAATTCCTGCTCACCGACGCGCGCAACCAGCACGATCAGCGCCTGCTGGCCTTGGGACGTGCTCTGCAGATGGAGTTCAACGAACTCTCCACCTTCGATGTGAAGGCACCCGAGATCAGCGGGCTGCGCATCATGGAGCCGACCGCCGATGCCAATGATGTGCTGGAGGTCGTATTGCGGAACGACCCGCGCAATCTGCAGGCGGGTCTGAACATGCAGAGCGTGGAGCATGGGATCGCACTGATGCGGGCCGGCCAGCTACCAACGCTCAGCCTGGGAGCATCGGTCGGCACCGGGTATTCCGGTTTGAACCGGCGCGTGGTGGGCGAGCCGGTCCTGGGGGCACCCACGGAGATCGGGTTCACGGCTTCCGGTGAAACGGTCTTCACCCCCAACTTCGGGTTCAACACCGAGCTGACACCTTTCGTGGACCAATTGGACCAGAACCTCAACGAGACCGTGGGCCTGCAATTGAGCATCCCGATCTTCAACAACATGCGCAACCGGAACAATGTGGCCCAGGCGCGCATCCGCCACGAACAGGCACGTAACAACGCGACTTCCGTGCGCAACGACCTGCAGCGCCTGGTGCTCGATGCTTTGGTGATGCAACGCAATGCCTACCGGCAATACCTCGCTGCCGAACGTGCCGTGGAGGCCGGCACCCTGGCCCAAGAGTATGCCGAGGAACGCTTCAGGGCGGGAGCAATTACTTCCATTGAACTAAGCACATCCAAGACCCAGCTCAACCGCAACACCGCAGAGCTGATCAACGCCAAGTACCAGTATTTGATGGCGAGCAAGTACTTGGATATTCTACAGGGGATACCGGTTCGTCTTTAAGTCTGACCCCAAGCACGGACAGCGATGGACGCGATCCGGCGTCCATCACTGTCCATTCCCGTCCATTCCCCAACAACAATTGGAGGATGCTTGCGTATTAGTCAAAACCGACTAACTTCGTGGTCGGTTCAGACTAAGTATCCGTGCCAAGCGACACCAAAGAACTTATCATCGAGAAGGCCAAACAGGTCTTCAACTTGCGTGGTTTCGATGCGGTAACGCTGCACGAACTGGCCGCTGAGCTCGACATGAGCCGCGGCAACCTGGCCTACCACTACAAGGACAAGGACCTGCTGCTGGAGGCCATCGTGGCCGAAATGTGGGAGCGCATCGAGGAGGACCGCCGCAAATTCCGGCCCTTCCCGAGCTTCGAGAACCTGCACAACGAGGTGCAACTCTACTACAAGTACCAGCAGGAGTACGCCTTCCTCTTCCTGAACCCCTTACTGCTGAACCATCCGGCCGTGCAGTCGCGCTTCCGTGAGATGACGCGCAAGACCATCGCCGACAACGAAGCCTCGCTCGCCTTCGCCATCAAGAGCGGCACGCTAAAGCCTGAGCCGATTCCCGGAGTGTACCACAACATCGCCTTCATCACATGGATGCTTGCCTTCTACTGGCTCGCGCAGCAGCTGATCCGCGGCGAACAAAGCAAGGAGGACGGCGAGAAGGTGATCTGGAGCCAGCTGATCCCCTACCTCACCGCCAAAGGCCTGAAGGACTTCAAGGCATTCTTCGGCGAGGACTACTTCAACACGCTGGGCGATCCGCTCCGCATGGAGACCGCACACAACTTCACTTTCTGAGCCATGGCCGTTCTGAAGAGCAACATGAACACCGCCTCCGAGAGCGCCCGCGCCAACCGCGCGGAGATGATGAAGCTGCTGGAGAAGCTCGGCGGTCACCTGGAGGAAGGCCGCTTCCAAGGAAAGCCCGAGACGCTTGAGAAAGCCCGCAAGCGCGGCAAGCTCCTGGCCCGCGAACGAATCGAACTGCTGCTGGACCGTGACAGCCCTTTCCTTGAACTGTTGCCACTTGCCGGTTTGGGTGTGAAGGGCGGCTTCGGTGCGGGTGGAACGAACGTCAGCGGCATCGGCATCGTGCAGGGCAAGCTGTGCATGATCAACGCCAACGTGGGTACACGCAAAGGCGGATCGGTGGACCATGCGACTTTGATGAAAGCCCTGCGCATCGGTGCCATCACGATGGAGAATCGTCTGCCTACGATCAACATGGTGGAGAGCGGCGGCGCCAACCTCACCGACCAAGACAAGGTGTTCAACTACGGCGGCGAGACCTTCCGCCAGATCACCCAGCGCAGCAAGATGGGCATGACGACGATCGCTGTCGTCTTCGGCAATGCCACTGCCGGCGGCGCTTACGTACCCGGCATGAGCGACTTCTCCATCTTCCAGAAGAAGGCCGCCAAGGTCTTCCTGGCCGGTCCGCCGCTGGTGAAGATGGCCACCAACGAAGAGAGCACCGATGAGGAACTGGGCGGCGCCGAGATGCACAGCCGCGTTTCCGGAGTGACCGACTACCTCGCGGAGGATGAACTCGACGGCATCCGCATCGCACGCGAGTTGATGCAGTGGGTAAAGGTCGAAAGGCCGCATCTCATCCCCCAAGGACCCATCGCCGAACCCAAGTTCGATCCCGAGGAGATCCTCGACGTGGTGCCTGCCAACGTGAAGACGCCCTTCGATGTGCGCGAGCTGATCATGCGTGTGGTGGACGGCAGCGAGTTCACAGAGTTCAAGCCCGAGTACGGCGGCACCATGGTCTGCGGCTGGGCCAAGATCCACGGCTATCCCGTGGGCATCCTGGCCAACAACGGCGTCATCTTCAGCGAGAGCGCCAACAAGGGCACGCAGTTCATCCAGCTCAGCAACAAGAACGACATCCCGTTGCTCTTCCTGCACAACACCACCGGCTACATGGTGGGCAAGGAGTACGAGGAGGGTGGCATCATCAAGCACGGCGCCAAGCTGATCAACGCGGTGAGCAACAGCGAAGTGCCGCACCTGGCGCTGATGATCGGCAGCAGTTACGGTGCCGGCAACTACGGCATGAACGGCCGCAGCTACCACCCGCGCTTCCTCTTCGCGTACCCCAACAGCAAGATCGGTGTGATGGGCAGCGAGCAGATGGCCGGTGTGATGGAGATCATCCAACGCCAGAGCGCGCAAGCCGCCGGCAAGGAGTACGATGAGCAGCAGGGCGCGATGCTCAAGGCCATGCTGATCCAGGAGGCCGAGAAGAAGGCCAATGCCTGGCACAGCACCAGCGAACTCTGGGACGACGGCATCATCGACCCGCGCGAGACCCGCAACTACCTCGGCATGGCGCTGGCCATCGTCTACAACAGTCCCATCAAAGGCACGGAAGGCTACGGCGTATTCCGCATGTGATGAAGAGCAACCAGGGCCATAAGGGTGCAAGGGTGCGAGAGTGCAAGGGTAGGAGAACGTCCGGCACCATCGCACTCTCTCACCCTATCACTCTTTCACTTCGACGACTTGTAGCGCAGCGATCACTTACCCGCCCTCTGAACGACTTTATCGCGTGACACACATCAACGCCATCCTTATCGCCAACCGGGGCGAGATCGCCAGCCGCGTCATCCGCACCTGCCGGAAGATGGGCATCAAGGCCATCGCGGTCTATAGCGAAGCCGACCGCAACGCACCCTTCGTGGCCCAGGCCGATGAGGCCGTGTTCCTCGGCGGCAATGCACCCGCTGAGAGCTACCTCGATATGGACAAGGTGATCGCCGCCGCCAAGCGCAGCGGTGCCGATGCCATCCATCCCGGTTACGGTTTCCTCAGCGAGAACACCGCTTTCGCGGAGCGCTGCGCGATAGAGGGCATCGTCTTTATCGGTCCGCACCCCGGGGCGATCAGTGCGATGGGCTCCAAGAGCGAGGCGAAGACCCTGATGATAAAGGCCGGTGTGCCAGTAGTGCCCGGCTACCAGGGCGAGGACCAAAGTGCCGAACGTCTGATCAAGGAAGCGACGGCCATGGGCTTTCCCGTGCTGCTGAAAGCTGCTGCCGGTGGTGGTGGCAAGGGCATGCGGATCGTGCATGAGGAGGCTGGCTTGAAGGCGGGCATCGATGCCGCCAAGCGCGAAGCGAAGAGCGCATTCGGCGACGATGAGTTGATCGTAGAGAAATACATCGCCAGCGGCCGACACATCGAGTTCCAGATCTTCGGCGACCAGCACGGCAACGCGATCCACCTGCTGGAGCGCGAGTGTACCATCCAGCGCCGCTACCAGAAGGTGATCGAGGAAAGTCCTTCACCGATTATGGGAGCAGATCTGCGCACACGCATGGGCGAAGTGGCCGTGAATGCCGCCAAGGCTTTGCGCTACGACAACGCTGGTACCGTGGAGTTCATCTACGACGACAAGTCAGGCGATTTCTACTTCCTGGAGGTGAATACGCGCTTGCAGGTCGAGCACCCGGTCACCGAGGAGATCACCGGCTTGGACCTAGTCCGCATGCAGATCGAAAGCGCGCAGGGCATGCCTTTGCGGATGAAGCAGGAGGACATCCAAGGAAAGGGCTACGCCATCGAATGTCGTTTGTACGCAGAGGATGCCGCCAACGACTTCATGCCTGAGACCGGATCGGTGGAGCGTTTCGTATGGCCTGAGATGGAAGGCCTGCGTGTGGAGACCGCCGTCGAGAGCGGTTCCGCCATCACCGTACACTACGATCCCATGATCGCCAAACTGGTGGTATGGGGCGAGGGCCGCGCCAATGCCCAGCGCAAGATGGCCTATGTGCTGCGCCAGCTGGTATGCCTGGGTACCACCACCAACCAGCACTTCCTGCTGAAGCTGATGGAACACCCCGAGTTCCAGGCCGGGAAGTACGACACGCACTTCATCCGCGATCGTTTCGATCTCGCCTCATTGGAAGCGACCGACGAGCATTTGCAACTCGCCGCCATCGCATCCATGTTGCACGGCTGGCACCAACGCGATTGCCAGCGCACCCTGCTGCGATCCCTGCCCAGCGGCTGGCGCAACAGCTTCTACACCCACCAGCAAGTGGACTTCCTCCACGGTGAACAGAGCATTTCCGTGAAGTACCGCGCACTGAAGAACAGCTTCGAGGTGCTGATCGGCGAAAGCGCGCACAGTGTGAAACTGCAAGGCGTGGACGGCGATGTGGTCCGCTTCGAGCTGGGCGGTGTGCAGCACCGACTGACCGTCGTCTGCCGTGGCGTGGAGCGTTTCGTGCATGGCGAGCGCACCGGCCCCTTGCGCCTCGTGGAGCAGGACCGCTTCCCGCTGAAGGAAGTGGAGCGCGTGAAGGGCGGCTACACCGCGCCGATCCCCTCGCAGGTGGTGAAGGTGCTGGTGACCCAGGGCCAACAAGTGAAACCTGGCGATGCGCTGCTCGTCCTCAGTTCCATGAAGATGGAGAGCACCGTTTCCGCCGCTGAGGAAGGTGTGGTGGAGGAGGTGTTCGCCGCAGAGGGAAGCAGTGTGGAGGCGGGCTCTTTGTTGTTGAAGTTGAACACCGCCGTCGAGGTTTGAAACGCAGCGAGATGAAAGCTCCAAATCATTTCAACCGCAGAGGACGCAGAGCGCGCGGAGGCTTGAGAGCCGATGAACTCGTATTGCATTTCTCTGCGAACTCCGCGTCCTCTGCGGTTCCATGCATTTTCTGAGCGGTTCAACACACATGGCCAACTACACCCCCGACCAACTCGCCAACGCGCTCTCCGAGACCTACGCCTTCCTGGAGGTGGAGCAGAGCGGACAGGTGCTCACCATTCGCCTCAACCGGGCCGAGAAGAAGAACGCCCTGCACCCGCACATGGTGAATGAGCTGGCATTCGCGATGAGCTACGCCAAGCACCAGAAGAGCGTGTGGGCCGTGGTGCTGGAGGCCAAGGGCGACGTGTTCTGCGCCGGTGCGGACCTCAAGGCCTTTATGGGTGGAGACACCAACTTCACGTCCACCATTCCGAAACCGAATGGCGATGTGCTGATCGGCGAACTCTTCAACAAGGTCTACAAACCGGTGATCGCCAAGGTGGGCGGCGATGTCTTCGCGGGCGGTTTCCTCTTCCTTGCGGGAAGCACCTACGTGGTCGCCGCTGAAGGCCTGCGTTTCGGTCTGCCTGAAGTGAAGCGCGGCCTATTCCCCTACCAAGTAATGGCCGCCCTGCTGAATGTGATGCCCGCCCGAACGGTGATCGACTGGTGCATCCGTGGATACGACCTGTCTGTGGAACGCGCGAAGAAACTGGGCCTTGTGACGCACTGCGTGAGGCGTGACGAACTCGACAGCACCGTGCACACCCTGCTCGATGAACTAATGGCCAATTCACCCACCGCCATCCGCATGGGCTTGGAAGCTTTCGATCACATCCACCCCAAGGAAGCCGAACATGCCTACCTGTTGCAGATGCTCCAGAAGACCGTCGGCACCAAGGATGGCATGGAGGGCCTCACAGCCTTCCGCGAGAAACGCGCACCGAAGTGGACGGGGGAGTGATGAAGAATGATGAGCATGAGAACGAACGATTCGCGATGATGAACATGTGCAAGAGTGCAAGGGTGAGAGAGTGCGAGTGTAAAAGAGCGAATGCGGCACCTTGGGGCATTTCCGCTCTCGCACCCTCTCCCTCTCGCCCTCTCTAACCCTTCGACACTACCCGGAGCATCAGCCCCAACGAACAACTTTACTACATGGCAACCGACAAGGTCATCATCAGCGCGGCGCTCACCGGGGCCGCCACCAATCGCAGCCACTGCCCGCACATCCCCTACACGCCGGTCGAGATCGCCGAGGAGGCCAAGCGTGCCGTGGATGCTGGTGCCGCCATCGTACACATCCATGCCCGCGAGGACAACGGCATGCCCAGCTGGCGCACTGAGGTTTTCGAGGCCATCAGCAAGGAAGTGCGCGAGCGCTGCCCGGACGTGATCATCAACTACAGCACCGGCGCCATCGGCCTCAGCACCGCCGACCGCATCAAGCACTTGCCCGCCACCAAGCCCGACATGGCCGCCTTCAACATGGGCAGCATGAACTACGCGATCTTCAGCAAGAAGCAGAAGCAGTTCTTCTGGAACGGCGTGTTCGAGAACAGCTTCGACACCATGATGGCCGTGGTGAAGTGCATGAACGAGAACGGCATCACACCCGAGATGGAATGCTTCGACACGGGCCACATCCGCAACGCCGAGCCGCTGCGCGAGATGGGCCTGCTGCCCGCCAACGCCTGCTACAGTCTGGTGATGGGCGTGCTCGGCGGCATACCCGCCACGCCGGAGAACCTGATGCACCAGATCAGCCAGGTGCCCAAGGGCGAGTTCTGGCAGGTGATCGCCATCAGCCGCAAGCAATGGCAGATGGCTGCCATCGCATGCAGCATGGGCGGCAACTTCCGCGTGGGCCTGGAGGACAACTTCTACCTGCCCAACAACGAGATGGCCACCAGCAACGGCGAGTGCGTGGAATGGGGCGTGAAGCTGGCCCGCATGATGGGCCGCGAACCCGCCACCATCGCCGAAACGCGTGCGATTTTGGACATCCCACTAAGGGAAAATGTGAAAATGAAATGATGGGCAATTCGATACCCCCGGCAGCGTCGACCCTCCGGGTCGACCACCCACCGCCACCCAAACGATGAACGCCGATGTTCCACGAAAGCACGTTCAAGGATAAAATTGCGTTGGTTACCGGCGGCCGTTCCGGCATCGGCTACGCCATCGCCAAGCAACTGCTGCAGCTGGGTGCCACGGTGATCATCGTGTCACGCAAGGAGGAGCCGCTGTTGAAAGCGCAGGAGGAACTCGCCGCCTTCGGCAACTGCGATGCGCTGGCCTGCGACATCCGCGACACCGAGCGAATCGCCGTGCTGGTGGAGTACATCAAGCAGAAGCACGGTCGGCTGGACATCCTGGTGAATAACGCCGGCGGACAGTTCCCTGCGCTGGCCGAGTACATCAGCGACAAGGGTTGGAAGGCTGTGGTGGACAACAACCTCAACGGTACCTTCTTCATGACGCGCGACATGGCGAAGGCCTTCTTCATTCCGCAGAACGACGGCACCGTGGTGAACATCGTCGTCGACATGGCGCGCGGTTTCCCCGGCATGGTACACACCGGCGCCGCGCGTGCCGGCGTGGAGAACATGACCAAGACCCTCGCGCAGGAGTGGAGCCAGTACAATATCCGCCTCAACTGCGTGGCGCCCGGCATCATCGAATCCTCGGGCCTTTCCACCTACCCGCCACAAGTGCAGGAGATGTTCAGCGAAGCACGCAAAGCCATTCCCCTCAAACGCTTCGGCGATCCGCAGGACATCGCCAACGCCGTGTGCTTCCTCGCCAGCCCGCTTTCCAGCTACATTACGGGCATCACACTTTACGTCGATGGTGCACAGCACCTCAACTTCGACAACATGGGTTTACCCAACGTGTTGAGATCGTTCCTGTGATGATCACGATGGCGCCCTTGCACCCACATATCAGCCAGCACCTGTACCGTCGACCCACTGGGTCGACCTACGGTGCGTGGCCCTTGCGAAACAACCTCCTGCTATAACGTCATATCATCCATGCCCACCACCACATCCACAACCCTCACCAAAGGCGGCGAGTTCCTCATCAAGCCCTCACGCCCCGAGGACATCTTCACGCCCGAGGACTACAGCGAAGAACAACTCATGTTCCGCAAGTCCATGCGCGACTTCTTGGACAAGGAGCTGGAGCCGATCAAGGAAAAGTTCGACACGGTGGAGGGCACCACCATTGCACCCGGACTGCTGGAACAGATGGGCGAGCTGGGTTTCCACGGCATCGGTGTGCCCGAGTCCTTCGGTGGGCTGGGCGCGGACTTCAAGACGGAACTCGCGTTCGGAGAGATCGCCAGCGACAGCTTCTCCTTCGCGCAGAGCATCGGTGTGCATACCGGCCTGGGCATCTATCCCGTGCTTTACTACGGCACACCGGAGCAGCAGGCGAAGTACCTTCCTGACATCATCGCCGCCAAGATCAAGTGTAGCTACTGCCTCACAGAACCTGGCAGCGGCAGCGATGCCAACGCTGCCCGTTCGCGCGCTGTCCTAAGCGCCGATGGCACCCACTACGTGCTGAACGGTCAGAAGATGTGGATCACCAACTCGGGTTTCGCCGATGTGTTCTTCGTCTTCTGCAAGATCGGAGATGACAAGAACCTGTCCTGCCTGATCGTCCACAAGGAGTATGGCGTGAAGCTGGGCGCGGAGGAACGCAAGCTTGGCATCCACGGCAGCAGCACGCGGCAGGTCTTCTTCGAGGACGTGAAAGTGCCCGTGGAGAACCTGCTCGGCGAACGCGATAAGGGATTCAAGATCGCCATGAACGCGCTGAACGCAGGGCGCATCAAGATCGCGGTGGCCAATAGCGGCATCGCCAAGCGCGCGTTCCGGCTGGGTGTGAGCTACGCCAACCAGCGCGTGCAGTTCGGTCAGCCGATCGCTTCGTTCGGTGCCATCCAGCGAAAGATCGCCACCATGGCCACCCGCATCTACGCCAACGACAGTGCTTGGAACCGCGTGGCACACCAGGTGGACCAAGTGCTGGAGCACATGATCGCTGGTGGCATGCCCGAGCTGGAAGCCAAGCAGCGCAGCGTGGCCGAGTTCGCGCTGGAGTGCGCCATGACCAAGGTGTACGGCTCAGAGATGGAGCA
The DNA here is from genome assembly GCA_041745875.1 of Flavobacteriales bacterium. Lineage (GTDB taxonomy): Bacteria > Bacteroidota > Bacteroidia > Flavobacteriales_F > PHOS-HE28 > PHOS-HE28. The sequence goes on from JBGTIB010000153.1 coordinate 11,966, forward strand.
ACTGGTGGTGGACGAAGCGCTGCAGATCCACGGCGGCATGGGCTACAGCGCCGAGAGCGAGATCAGCACGCTGTACCGCAACATCCGCGGCAACCGCATCTATGAAGGCACCAACGAGATCAACCGCCTGCTGATGCCCACCACATTGCTGCGGAAGGCGATGAAGGGCGAAGTTGCCCTGATGCCCGCCGCCATGCAGGCTTTTCAGGATCTTCAGGTCGGTAAGCTGAACCCCGCAACGGACAACGGCGAGCCCTTCGGCTTGGAGTTGTCCTTCCTCGAGTGCGCGAAGACCGTCACCATCCTCACTGCCGGTCAGGCCATGCAACGCTTCCAGGAAGCCATCAAGGACGAGCAGGAGGTGCTGATGGAACTCGCCGACATGCTCACACAAGTGTTCATGTTCGAGAGCGCGCTGCTGCGTTCCATCAAGTGCGGTGAAGTCGCCACCGCCAGCGTACGCAGGGCGATGGTGACCGTGCTGATGCACGACACCACTGAGGTGCTACGCCGTTCCGCCCGTGAGGTG